>JAQGMD010000143.1 GCA_028292565.1 Burkholderia sp.
GCGCAAGTTCGTCACCGAAAACAATATCGATCTGATAATCGGCTCATCCTCGGTTCCGCCTTCGCTGGCCATCGCCGAAGTCGCGAATGAAACGAAAACGCCACAGATCTCGCTTGCCCCGATCGAAGTAACCGGCCCGAAAAACACGTGGGTGTTCCGCACGCCGCAACATAACTTCCTGATGGCGACCGCACTGGCCGGGCACATGAAGGCCAACAACGTGAAGACGCTGGGCTTCATCGGCTACACCGACGGCTATGGCGAGGGCTGGCTCAAGGAAATGACGAAAGCGGCTGAGACGGCCGGCATCAAGATCGCGGTGATCGAGCGCTTCAACCGCACCGACACCAGCGTTACCGGCCAGGCGGTGAAACTGGTCTCCGCCAAGCCCGACGCCATCCTGGTGGCCGCTTCGGGCACACCTTCGGTGCTGCCGCAATTGACGATAGTCGAGCGCGGCTTCAAGGGACAGATTTACCAGACGCACGGTACCGCCACCAAGGAGTTCATGCGGGTAGGCGGCAAGGCAGTCGACGGAACCATCCTGCCGGTCGGACCTGTGATCATCGCCAACCAGTTGCCCGACAGCCATCCGTCGAAGAAAGTCGCGACCGAGTATGCGCGCATGTATGAAGAAAAGTATGGCGCCGGATCCTTGTCGTCCTTCGGCGGCCATATGTATGACGCGTACCAGTTGTTCGCCGCAGCGGTGCCGACGGCACTCAAAAAGGGCAAGCCCGGTTCGCCGGAGTTCAGGCAGGCGCTGCGCGACGCGATCGAGACCGGCAAGGAAGTCGTGGGAACCCACGGTGTCTTTAACATGACGTCAACCGACCACTACGGTCACGATGAACGCGCCCGCATCCTGGTGCGTGTGGAGAAGGGTGACTGGCAGCCGCTCACCAGCAGCAGCAAATAGCTAACGGAGGGGTGAGCATGACCGAAATAATTCGCGACGCCACGCTGTTTGCGAAGCCCGAGGTCGAGGTCGAGCGGCGTACCGACGGCACCATACTGCTGCGTTCGCCGATGCCGCTCGAGCCATATCCGCGCTGTGTTGGCGAGTACCTTGAACTTTGGGCGCAGCAGGCACCGGATCGTCTGTTTCTGCTCGAGCGCGGGCCGCAGGGCGAGTGGCAGGGCGTCACCTACGCACAGGCCAGGCACAAGGTTGTGCAGATTGCGACCTGGCTGCTGCGACAGGAGATCAGTCCCGAGCATCCGGTAGTGGTACTGTCGGATAACAGCGTCGACCATGGTCTGCTGATGCTGGCGTGCATGCATGTCGGCATACCGTATTCGGCCATATCACCCGCTTACTCCCTGGTTTCAAAAGACCATGTGAAGCTGAAGGCGCTGATCAGGCGTCTCGGTCCCGGCGTGATCTATGTGTCGGACGCCGCGCGTTTCTCGGCGGCGCTTGCTTCCATCAAGGACCTCCACCGCGCGGTACTGGTGGTGGCCGACAGCAGTGCTGTGCCGGAAGGCGCAGTGCCATTCTCGTCGCTGCAGCAGCAGATCGATGAGGAGCGTGTCGCGCTTGCGTACTCGCGCGTCGGACCTGATACCGTTGCCAAGATATTGTTCACATCGGGCTCGACCAGCGAACCGAAAGGGGTGGTCAACACGCACCGGATGCTGTGTTCCAGTCAACAGGCGAAGGCGCAGGTGTGGCCCTTCCTGAAGGACACGCCGCCGGTGCTGCTCGACTGGCTGCCATGGAACCACACCTTCGGCAGCAACCATAACTTCAACATGATGCTGGCATTCGGCGGCACGCTGTATGTCGACGGAGGCAAGCCGATGCCGGGCATGTTCGACGCCAGCATCACCAATCTGCGCGAGGTGTCGCCGACGTTGTACCTGAACGTGCCACGCGGCTTCGACATGCTGGTGCCGGTGTTGCGCAGTGATGCCGCCTTACGCAAAAGTTTCTTCTCAAACCTGCAGGTGATCTTCTATGCCGCTGCAGCGTTACCGCAGCACTTGTGGGACGCGCTGATCGAGATATCGAAGCAGGAGCTCGGCTATGCACTGCCCATGGTCACCGCGTGGGGATCGACGGAGACGTCGCCCCTCGCGACCGACTGCCACTATCAGGCGGATCGTTCCGGCGTGATCGGACTGCCCACGCCTGGCACGACGCTCAAGTTGGTACCGAACGGTGACAAGCTCGAAGTCAGGGTAAAGGGTCCCAACGTCACCCCCGGCTACTTCAAGCAGCCGAAACTGACGACGAAGGCATTCGATGAAGAAGGTTTTTACCTGATAGGCGATGCGGTGCGTTTCGCCGACGCCGACCGGCCGCAGCAGGGGCTGGTGTTCAATGGCCGGGTGGCGGAAGACTTCAAACTGTCGACCGGTACCTGGGTCAGTGTCGGTAACCTGCGCGTCAAGGCGATCGAGATGCTGGCGCCGCTTGTTCAGGACATCGTGGTGGCGGGGCATGACAGGGACGCGCCTTGTTTCCTGGTTTTTCCGAATGCGGCCGCGTGCCGCCAGATGGCCGGGGTTGCAAACGATGCGCCGCTGTCGGATGCGTTGATCCACGAGTCGGTGCGCTCGCATGTGAAGCGCGGACTGGCCGCTTTGCAGCAGGCCGGCAGTGGAACATCTACTTTCGCCGAGCGGGCATTGCTGATGGCGGAACCGCCCTCGGTGGATGGCGGTGAAATTACCGACAAAGGCTACATCAATCAATCCGCAGTCCTGAAAAATCGCGTGGCGCTGGTGGCGCGACTCTATGCGGCGACACCGGACATCGACATCATCAGGCTCTGACTTTACCTCTTGAAAGATACCGATCATGAATTCATCAACGGGCGACGCCGCTCTTTCGTCTACCTACAACGACATTTGGCTGGTGGCGGGCACACGCACGCCGTTCGCTGACTACCAGGGCGTGCTGCGCGAAGTGTCGCCGACCGACCTCGGCATTTACGCGGCGCGCGCATTGTTTGAAAAGAGCGGCCTCCCGGCAACCGACGTTGGCTCGATCATTGCGGGCAACCTGGCCCAATCCAGTTTCGATACCTACTACCTGCCGCGCCATATCGGCCTGTATTCGGGCGTGCCGTTGAGCGTGCCGGCCTTGCTGGTACATCGCCTGTGCGGTACCGGGTTTGAGGCCATACTCACTGCCGCCGACCAGATCACGCTCGGCAAAACCAACCTGGTGCTGTGCGTTGGGGCCGAGTCGATGTCGCGCAATCCGGTGGCCGCGTATACCCACCGCAGCGGTTTCAAACTCGGGCAAATCGAGTTCAAGGATTTCCTGTGGGAGGCGACGCGCGATACTGCGTCCGACACCCTCATGGGCGATACCGCCGAGAATCTTGCGAAGAAATACGGCATCAGCCGCGAAGAAGTGGACCGGATTGCGGAAAGCAGCTTCGCGCGCGCAGTGCAGAGCTGGGACAGCGGCTACTTCGACGATGAGGTGAGCGTCGTTACCAACCAGGAATGGACTCCCGACGGCTACAAGCCGCGCGGTCTGAAGCTGCCACGCAAGACCGAGGCATTCTCCCGCGATGAGCATGTGCGTCCGACACCTTATGAGGTGCTGCAAAAGCTGCGTCCGGCATTCGGCGGTGTTCAAACCGGCGGCAATAGCTCTGCCATCGTCGATGGTGCGGCGGCCGTGCTGGTCGCCTCGGGTGATTATGTACGCGCGCATGGCCTCAAGCCATTGGCGCGGATTGTCGCTGGCAGCGTGGTGGGTGTGCCGCCGGAAATCATGGGCATCGGCCCGGCTCCGGCGATTCGGGCGGTGACCAGGAAGGCGGGCATGTCGCTGCGTAATATCGGCCGGTTTGAAATCAATGAAGCGTTCGGTGCGCAGTATCTTGCAGTGGAAAAAGAACTCGACCTCGATCGGGCACGAGTGAATGCGCATGGCGGCGCAATTGCGATCGGACACCCGCTGGCTGCTTCGGGCGTGCGGCTGACGACGACCGTGGCCCGGCAACTTGCGCTCGAAGACGAGCAATTCGGCATCGCGTCTGCATGCGCTGGAGGCGGGCAGGGCATCGCGATCTTGCTTGAGAGAGCGTAGAACCCAAGTTGAGCGGCGAATGTAATAATCCCCATTCGCCTCATCATCCATAACGTATGTCCCTCACCAATCCAAAACCGGTCAGGCCCGAAGCCGGCGCCGGACGTGCAACGCTCAAATCCGTGACGGATGAAACGTCGGAACTGTCATTGCGCGTCGGACAGCGGATAAAGTCGGCGAGGGCGGCGCGCGCGATGACGATGAAGCAGCTCGCACTGGAGTCGGGCATCTCCCTGCCATACCTGTCACGCGTGGAAAAGGGCGACGGCAATATTTCCATTGCGGTCCTGCACAGGCTCGCCACGGCGCTCAACCGCCCTACGGAAAGCCTGCTCTCCGACAACGATCGCTACGGCGCCGATTATGCGTTGATCGTCGAACTGCTGAAACGCCAGTCGCCCGAGCAACTCGGGGAGATTCGTCGATGGCTGGCCGATCATACGGCAAAACAAACCGGCGTCAGTGCGCAGCCGCGGCGCATAGCTTTAATCGGATTGCGCGGTGCAGGCAAATCCACGCTGGGTCCGATGCTCGCCAGGCACCTCGGATCGCCGTTCATCGAGTTGAATCGCGAAATCGAAGCGGAAGCCGGGGTAACCCTCAACGAGATCTTCTGGATTTACGGGCAGGCGGGCTACCGACGCCTTGAACGCCGTTGTCTCGAACGGGTCATCGCCACTTATCCCGAAGCGGTGCTTGCTACCGGCGGCGGTGTGGTCGCCGAGTCCGCGACTTACGAATTGCTGCTGCACTCGTTTTACAACGTGTGGGTGCGCGCGGAACCGGAGGACCACTTCCAGCGGGTGATGGCCCAGCATGATGCCCGCATCGCCAGCCCGCAGTTGCGGCAAGAGGCGATGGAAAACATCCTGCGCACGCTGGAGGCCCGGCAACAGTTGTATGCGCTCGCGCATGCGAACATCAATACCTCCGGAAAAACCGTGGAGCAAAGCGCCGGGGAACTGGTGGCGCTGCTTTCACAATCCCAATGAAAACCCAGGCTTATGGCACGAGTAAATATCCATCGCATCCAGGTTGAATTCGGCGACTGCGATCCCGCGCAAATCGCGTTCTACCCCAATTTTTTCAGGTGGTATGACGCATCCTCGCGTCACTTCTTTTCAAGCTGCGGTGTACCGCCCTGGCGCGAACTGGAAAAGACCACAGGTGTGATCGGCACGCCGGTGGTGGAGACCAGCTCGCGTTTCATCCGGCCGACCAGCTATGGCGACACTGTTGAAGTGCATACGTCAATAGAAGAGTGGCGCGAAAAAAGTTTTGTGATGAAGCATGAGTTGTGGCGCGGCGACGATTTGCTGGCGGAAGCAAGGGATGTGCGGATCTTTGCGATCCGTCATCCGGAAGATCCTACGCGTATCAAGGCGGTGCCGGTGCCGGAGGACATCAAGCGGCTCTGCTTGTGAGTCGCAATTACCAGGAGCGCTGACCTGTTGCGATATAGGCCCGCACCGGATGGTCAAGCATGCCGGGCGGTGCAACCTCGTTCAGTTCGAAATCCCTGACTGTCAGTGCAGTATCGAATTTCCATCCGAAGGTTTTATCGCCGACAACGAATCGGATGACGTCGCCTTCAGTGACGTTTACGTACCTGGTATCCGGCCCGATGACTATCGTCCGGTCGGTACTTACGGGCTGCGCGGGTGTGCCATAAAGATGAACGTAGCTCTTTGCGCCGATCGCAGGTGTAGTCATGATGGAGGAAACGATTGCAAAGGTGGAAAACAACATTCTACATTTCATTTTTCGCTCCTGCGGTCGACTGGAATGCAAGTCTAGTAAACAAATTCACGAAGGTTCAGTCGGATTGCTACACCTGCTGAGCCACGTCATGAAGAATGCATGACGACTATGGATTGGTAAAAATCGTATAAAGAGCGG
>JAQGMD010000201.1 GCA_028292565.1 Burkholderia sp.
CCGCAAGCGGGAGAGGCGAGCCCCCCATTGAACCTCGTTAAGAAAATCCAAACTAAGCAATTGGTTTAAGCTATCATATCGATGCAGACTATCAATTTCTCTTTATGATAGTTGCGAGCTATTATTCAACCCATCGAACCTTCCTTTAAACCCACCAACGAGAGAGCTATCAATGTCGCTTATCAATACCCAAGTAAAACCCTTTAACGCAACCGCTTATCACAATGGCAAGTTCGTCCCGGTTTCCGATGCCGACCTGAAAGGCAAATGGTCCGTAGTGGTTTTCTATCCGGCCGACTTCACATTCGTCTGCCCGACTGAGCTGGGTGACCTGGCTGACAACTATGACACCTTCAAGTCCCTGGGCGTGGAAGTCTACGGCGTGTCGACAGACACCCACTTCACCCACAAGGCATGGCACGACACATCGGAAACAATCGGCAAGATCACTTACCCGCTGATCGGCGACCCGACCGGCGCGATCACCCGTAACTTCGACGTGATGATCGAAGAAGAAGGCCTCGCACTGCGCGGCACCTTCGTGATCAATCCGGAAGGCCAGATCAAGCTGTGCGAAATCCACGACAACGGCATCGGCCGCGACGCGCAAGAACTGCTGCGCAAAGTGCAGGCAGCCCAGTACGTAGCATCGCACCCGGGTGAAGTTTGCCCAGCCAAGTGGACTCCAGGCGCTGAGACTCTGTCTCCTTCGCTCGACCTCGTCGGCAAGATCTAAATCTGCATCCGGCCGCGTCGGCAACGGCGCGGTCTCCGGGACGCAATTTACCGCGTCCCGCGGTACCACTCCCCGATCAACCTGTCCGATCCGGCAAGCCGCAGGCTGATCCGGCGGTGGCATTGCGCCCTCAATAACTTTAAAAGCGAGAACATCATGCTAGACGCCAACCTCAAGACCCAACTGAAAGCCTATCTCGAAAAAGTCACCCAGCCGATCGAGATCATCGCGTCGCTGGATGACGGCGACAAATCGAGCGAAATGCTCGCTCTGCTGAAAGAGATCACCGAACTGTCGAATCGCATCACGCTCACCGAACGCCGCGACGACGGTGAACGCGCGCCCTCGTTCGCCCTCAACCGCACAGGCAGCAACATGGGTATCCGCTTTGCCGGCATCCCGATGGGTCATGAGTTCACTTCGCTGGTGCTGGCGCTGTTGCAGGTTGGCGGCCACCCGCCGAAAGCCGACGCCGATGTGCTGGAACAGATCCGCAATCTCGAAGGCGAATACCTGTTCGAGACCTATATCTCGCTGTCGTGCCAGAACTGCCCGGAAGTCGTACAGGCGCTGAACCTGATGGCCGTGATCAATCCGAACATCCGCCACGTGATGATCGACGGCGCGTTGTACCAGGACGAAGTCAACGCACGCCAGATCATGGCTGTGCCGACCACCTTCCTGAACGGCCAGACCTTCGGCCAGGGCCGCATGGGCCTCGAAGAGATCCTCGCCAAGCTCGACACCGGCGCAGCGCAGCGCGAAGCTGCGAAGATCGCGCAGAAAGAAGTGTTCGACATGCTGGTGGTGGGCGGTGGCCCGGCCGGCGCCTCGGCCGCGATTTACTCGGCACGCAAAGGCATCCGCACCGGCGTGGTCGCCGAGCGTTTCGGTGGCCAGGTGCTCGATACGATGGGCATTGAAAACTTCATCTCGGTGAAGGAAACCGAAGGACCCAAACTCGCGATGGCGCTGGAACAGCACGTGAAGACGTATGACGTCGATATCATGAACCTGCAGCGTGCTGAAGCACTGGTGCCGGGCGTTGACGCGATCGAAGTGAAGCTCGCCAGCGGCGCAACCCTGAAGGCAAAGACGGTCGTGCTCGCCACCGGCGCACGCTGGCGCGAAATGAATGTGCCGGGCGAGAAGGAATACCGCAACCGCGGCGTTGCCTACTGCCCGCACTGCGATGGCCCGCTGTTCAAAGGCAAGCGTGTGGCGGTCGTCGGCGGCGGTAACTCCGGCGTGGAAGCAGCGATCGACCTCGCCGGCATCGTGGCGCATGTCACGCTGCTGGAGTTTGATACCCAGCTGCGCGCCGACGCGGTCCTGCAGCGCAAGCTCCACAGCCTGCCGAACGTGACGGTGATTACCCAGGCCCAAACCACCGAAGTGACCGGCGACAGCAACAAGGTCAATGGCCTGCGCTACACCGACCGCAAGACCGGCGAAGCGCGCAAGATCGAGCTCGAAGGCATCTTCGTGCAGATCGGCCTGTTGCCGAATACCGACTGGCTGAAAGGCACCGTCGCCCTCAGCAACCGTGGCGAGATCGAAGTCGATGCGCGCGGCCAGACTTCGGTGCCTGGCGTGTTCGCAGCCGGCGACGTGACGACTGTGCCGTACAAGCAGATCGTCATCGCCATGGGCGAAGGCTCGAAAGCTGCACTGAGTGCGTTTGATCACCTCATCCGTACTTCGGCGCCTGCTGAAGAGAAGGTTGCAGCGGCGGCCTGATACTCCGCTGGACGCAGGGCGGGTCGCGACCCGCCCTACCTCATTGCCGTTTTGGCGGCGCTGGTCCGCGTGTCACAAGGCCCACGGCGTAGATGGGACGAAGGACAATGTTAAGTTTTCATCCCAACCAACGCACTACATTTCACGCGCGACACTGAATCGCCGCATGGGCACAGAGTGCCTCTCCCCCGGCAGATCCGGCAATAAGCCCCTCTTTTCAAAGCCCGAGATAAGACTTCCGTATCCTTTCCCCCTGCAGCAACTCCGCGCCCGCCCCTTCCGCGACCACCTGCCCGCGTTCGAGGATATACGCGTGATCGCAAACAGTCAGCGCCTGACGCACGTTCTGCTCCACCAACAAAATGCCGGTTCCGGTCTGGCAGATCTGGCCAAGCATGCGAAACAGTTCGGTGACCATCTTGGGCGCGAGTCCCAATGAAGGTTCGTCGAGCAGGATGCACTTGGGCCTGCCCATGAGCGCGCGACCCACCGCGACCATTTGCTGCTCGCCGCCGCTCATGGTGCCGGCGAGTTGACGCAGGCGTTCGCCAAGGCGGGGAAACAGGGTCAACACCTTGTTCATCAGCACGCGTCGCTCGGCTGCCGGCAACAGGTACCCGCCGAGTTCCAGGTTTTCTTCGACGGTCATCTGCGGAAACAGGTGCCGCCCCTCGGGAACGAGGACCAGCCCGTTGGCCACGCGCCTGGATACATTGCAAGCCGCAATGGATACACCGGCCAGCCTGATGTCCCCACCGGATAAAGGAAGGATCCCCGATAGCGCCCGCATCAATGTCGTCTTGCCGGCGCCGTTGGGGCCGACGACGACAGTAAGCTGCCCGCGCGGAACGCGGATGTCGATGTTGCGGATGATCTCCAATGTGCCGTAGCCGGCGCAGACGCCTGTTGCCTCGAGCAGCATGCTCATGCGGGCACCTCGTCGCCCAGGTAGGCGTTGATGACCTTCTGGTTGGCGGCCACTTCCGCCGGCGTGCCATCGGCCACCAGCTCGCCAAAATTGAGTACCGCGACACGGTCAACCGTGCGCATCAGGGTGCGGACCGCGTGTTCGATCCATACGACGGTCAGGCCGTAGCGACCACGCAATCTGGTTATGAGACGAGCCACGTCTTCGACCTCGCTTTCGGTGAGGCCGGCGGCCACTTCGTCCAGCAACAGCAGCCGCGGCGCCGTCGCCAGTGCCATCGCGATTTCCAGTTGCCGCTGGCGCGCGGGAGGTAAGTCGCCTGCCCGCTCTGTCACCAGGCCGCCAATATGGGTTTCTTCGATGACCTCGGCGATCAGGGCGCTATCCTGTCCACGACTGCCGAAGGTGTGTGCAAAGCGCACGTTGTCGAGGACGGTCATGTCGGCAAAGGTGCGCGGAGTCTGGAACGTACGTGCCACCCCTGCTCTGCAGAACGCATGCGGAGCTTTGCCCTGCATCTCTTTGCCATCGATACGCACGGTGCCGCTGGTCGGAGCAAGCACTCCGCTGATTGCGTGGAATAGCGTGGTTTTGCCGGCGCCGTTCGGTCCGATGATGCCGATGAATTCTCCGGGATTCACCTGCATCGTGACATCAGACAGCGCCTTGAGCCCACCGAATTGCATACCCAGGCCTTGCACTGAGAGCATGGGGGTCATGTCGTCTCCTTGCGTTTGCCGAACAACCTGCCCCACTTGAAGCTCGCAATCCCGTCCGGCAGAAACAGCACGCAGACGATCAACAGCACGCCTAGCAAGATCAGGTATGCGTAGGGTAGATTGAGCCGCAATGCATCGGACAGCAGGCTGAGCCCGGTTGCGGCGATCAGCGGGCCGCGCAATGTAGTTGCGCCGCCGATCATCGCGATCAGCACCGTCTGGAAACCGATCAACGGATTGAAAGCTGAATGCGGATCGATGTAAGTCCAGCGTACCGCCATTGCCGCGCCCACTGCGCCGGCGAACCAGGCGCTCAACGCGAAGCCGATAAGCTTGACGTTACGAGGATTCACGCCGAATGTGGAGGATCGCTGTTCATCGGCTCCGATAGCTCGCATCGCGAAACCCAGCCGCGACCCGGCGACCACGCGATGGGTCACGACAGCCAGCAACGCAATCACCAGCACCGTCCAGTACACCACCTCATTCGAAGGGACCTCGGTCAACACGCGTCCGACCGTCCCGGAAAACGTTTTCTCGGAATAGGTAACCGAGTGGCGCACCAATTCGCCCAGGCCGAACGTCAACACGGCGAAATAGGTTCCGCGCAAGTGCATCACTGCGGCACCCACAATCAGCGCGAACAACGCTGCCACCATGCCACCCGCAAGTATCAGCAACGGCCACGACAGCGACTGTATCGCCAGCGCAGTGGTGTAAGTCCCGAGGCCGAACAGTGCCGACGTCGCGAGAGAAAGATAACGCGTCGTTCCGCTGAACATGCTCCAGCTGACCGCGAGCGCGGAATACATCAGGCAAGTCATGGCAAGCGAGACGCCGAAATCGGAAAGCACCCACGGCGCAAACGCCAGGACCATGCCGGTGGCAGCAACAGCAATCAGGAATTTCTTCATCTTGCGAACAAGCCCTTCGGACGGGTGATCAGGATCAGGACAAATATGCCGTAGCTGAGCAGCATCTTCAGCGAAGGATTGGTAAAGTGGGTGCCGAAACTTTCGACCAGCCCAAGCAGCAGCGCCGCAGCGAAACTGCCGGCGATACTGCCCAGACCGCCGAGCGTGATCACGATCAGCGCCATCACGGTGTAGCTCTCGCCGATGGAGGGAGACACTTCATAAATCATGCTAAGCAGCGAGCCGGCGAGACCCGCCATAGCAACGCCGAGCGCAAAAACAAATGGATGCAATCGCGCGGTATCGATCCCCACCAGCCACGCTCCCAACGGCGATTGCAACATCCCGCGTACCGCCTTGCCGAGCAGCGTACGCTGCAACAGCAGGATCAGGCCGATGCTAGCCAGCAAGGCAAGAAACAGGACCAGCAAGCGGTTCTGTGTCACGATCACGCCGCCATACTTCACCGTCTCGCTCATGAAGTCGTAACCGCGCAGGTCGGCGCCCCATATCAGCGAAGCCATGTTCTGCAAGATGAACATCAGGCCGAAACCGACGATCAGGCTGCGTTCCTCCACCTGGTCGAGCGACTTCGATGTAGCAGTCAGACGCTTGAACACCAGCCGGTGCAACAACAGCCCTGCCAGAAAACTGATCACCACGACCACCGGCAAAAACCACAAAGGGCTGATGCCGGTAGTCGTGTGCAGCGTAAACGTCAGGAAGGCGCCCACCATCAGGAATTCGCCATGCGCGATGTTCAGGATACGCATCAGGCCGTACTGCATGTTCAGGCCGATGGCGATGACGGCATAGATGCCGCCGCTCACCAGGCCATTCACAGCAAGGTCGGCAAACAGGGAAAGGTCCATAGTCGGGCGCTCTGGTTGACGGCTATCAGGGCACTATTTCCATGCCTGCTTGGCCACCAGCTTCGCGGTCGCGCGCGACTCAGGCCACACCACTTCGAATTCGCCGTTCTGCCACTGTCCGACCGTGCCCGGAACGCTCGCATTTTCGCCGCGGCTGAAGCGGATCTTGCCGATGATGGTGTTGAACTCGTTATTGGCGATATGTTCGCGCAGCGCCTTGCGGTCCAGTCCGACTTTCTCGACGGCCTGCTGCATGATCTCCAGTCCCGCGTATGCGTGGGCGCTGGCCCAGCGGTCCGGCTCCTTCTTCATCTGGCTCGTATGCGCATCGAAATAGGCCTTTGCCGCCGGCGATACTTTTGGATTCCACGAGCCCATGCCGAGCACGCCTTCGCTGTTGGCGGCGAGACGTTGCTTGTAAAGCGGGAACGCGGTTCCGACCGAGGCGTAAAAGAACTTCGGATTGAATTCGATTTCCCTGGACTGCGTGGAGGCAAGGATCGTGTCAGGCGGATAGGTGATGCCGATGAAGGCGTCGGGGTTCATCGACTTGATCGACTTCAGCACCGGCGACAGATCCTTCACGCCGAGCGGATAGCTCTTGCTCTCGACGATCTGGATGTTCTTGCCGCGCAAGGCCAGGCGCAGCGAGGCGATGTTCTCGATGCCGAAAAGGTCGTCCATGTAGATCACGGCGACGGTCTTCACATTGTTCGCCGCCAGCATGTCAACCAGCGCGCCCATCATTTTGTCCGGCTGCTGCAGGAGCGAGAAGAAATTCGGCAGCTGCATGTCGATCAGTTTGCGCGACAATGCGGTCGGCGCGAGCAACGGATAGCCGTAGCGATTGGCCAGCGGCGCGACCGCGAAGTTCATCGCCGATCCCCACGGCGGCAGGATCAGGTCGACCTTGTCGCTGCCCATCAGTTTTTCATAGGTGCGCACCGCGGTTTCGATTTCGCTGCGATCGTCGTAGGAGATCAGTTCGACCTTGCGTTTTTTACCTTTGACCGAGAGGCCGCCGGCCGCGTTGACCTGTTGTGCCCACAGCAGGTAGTTCGGCTCCTGCGAGACCTGGGCGCCCGGCGCGTATGGTCCGGTACGCGACATCGTGTAGCCGATGCGGACCGGCTGCTCGGACGATTGGGCGAAGCTGCTTGTGGGCAGTATCACTGCAGCTGCCAAGGCAGCGGCAAATGCGCGGCGCGTGGATTTGAATGACTGGCTCATGTGCGACATCTCCTCTTTATGGTTTTTAAAGGAAGCGGCCAGTGGCCGATTCTGTGTTGACGTCTCCCCGCTCCCGCAAGCGGGAGAGGGAGCTTTCACCCTCAGAACGGATACGCGTTCGCCTTGTCCTGATAGGTAATCCACTGCCACTGCGTAAACTCTTCCCAGTTAGCCGGTCCCCCATGGCGCCCGCCATTACCCGATGCTCCGGAGCCGCCGAAAGGAACCCATGGTTCATCGCCTACCGTCTGGTCATTGACATGCACCTTGCCGGTAGTGACACGATGCGCGACATACATCGCGCGCTCCAGCGACTTGGTGAGGATGCCGCAAGAGAGGCCGTATTCGGTCGCGTTGTTGAGCGCGATCGCTTCATCTTCGTCCTTGAAGGTCACGACCGAGGTAACCGGGCCGAAGACTTCCTCGTCAAATGAGCGCATGCCCGGCCTGACACCGGTGAGCACCGTGGGCCGGTAGAACAGCTTGTCATAGGTGCCGCCCGAGCGCAGGGTGGCGCCGGCCGCAACGGTGTCCTTGACGATGCCATCGATGCGCTGCAATTGCCTCTGGTTGATCACCGGTCCCAATGCCACATGTCCGGTGGCGGGATCGCCGACCGGCAGATGATCGGCCTTCTCCGCGAGGCGCTTGATAAATTCTTCCGCAACGGTTTCTTGTACCAGCACTCGACCGCTGGTCATGCAGATCTGGCCCTGGTGCAAGAAGCTGCCCCATGCAACGTTGGAGGCTGCCACGTCGAGGTCCGCATCGTCGAACACGATGATCGAGTTCTTGCCGCCCAGTTCCAGTGTCACCATCTTCAGGTGCTTGCTTGCCAGCTCACCGACACGACGGCCAGCTTGTGTAGACCCGGTGAACGAAATCATCGACACATTCGGATCGGTCACCAGGGCTTCGCCCGCGTCCACGCCGCCCGGCAGCACATACAGGCAGTCCTCGGGCAGCCCTGCTTCAAGCAAGGCGGTCGCAACCAGGAAGCCGCCCGCAAAAGAAGTTTGCGGATCCGGTTTCAGCACTACCGTGTTCCCGAGTGCAAGCGCAGGTGCGACTGCACGGGTTGTTAGAGCGAGCGGAGCATTGAATGGAGAGATGACACCGACCACGCCATGCGGGATGCGACGTCCGATGCTCATGCGATTCATTGTGCTCGGCAGGAGCAATCCGTGCGGCTGCGTCAGCAATGCGGCCGCTTCACGCAGCATGCCGATGGCAAGGCCGAGTTCGAAATCCACCTTCGGACCGACGCTGCCGGTCTCTTGCACAAAGCGTTGTTTTACTTCAGGTCCGACGCTCTCGAGTATCACGGCCGCGCGTCGAAAAATTCCCGCGCGCTCTTCAAACGGCGTAGCGGCCCACTTGGGCTGCGCCTTCTTCGCTGCGGCTGTCGCCGCCGCGATGTCTTGCGGGTTTGCGATCGATACCACATGCAGGCATTTACCGGTCGCCGGCTCGATCACTTCGTGGCGCCCGCCTTGTGTCGTCGTCCAGCCGCCGGCCAGGGCTTTGCCCTCCCAGAGTGCGAAGTTGGCAAGTGCGTTGGTCATTGTCTGTCTCCTTGGTTTGTTCTGTGTGCAGGTTAACTCCCCCTCTCCCGCAAGCGGGTGGGGCGCGGAGCGGGGAGTCAGGTGCGTGCTAATCCATCTTGATATTCGCCTGCTTGATAATCTTGTCCCATTTGCTGCGTTCGCTCTTGATGAAGCTGTCGAATTCAGCCGGCTTGTTACCAACCGGGCGTACGCCCAGCGACGCCAGCTTTTCCACAACATCCGGTTCGCGCATCGCTTTAGCTGTCTCGGCCTGGAGTCGATCGACGATTTCCGCCGGCGTCTTCGCCGGTGCGACGATGCCGAACCATGAAATCACTTCAGCATCATGGAGTCCGGCCTCGGCCGTGGTCGGAACGTCGGGAATCTGCGGCAGCCGGTTGGGTCCCGCTACCGCAAGAATCTTCACCTTTCCCGATTTCAGATGCGTGATCGCAGCGGGCGCAGTCTCAATTGCGCCGGTAGTTTGCGCAGCCACCACGCTACCGATCGATTCAGCGCCACTCTTGTAAGGGACATGCGTGATCCTGACATTGGCTGCACGCTGGAACAGTTCGGAGCCAAGGTGAGGCGTAGTGCCATTGCCGGGCGAGCTGAAGAAGATTTTTCCTTCATTCTTCTTCGCATAGGTAATGAACTCCGGCAGCGTCTTCGCCTCCACCGTCGAGTTGACCACGACGACGGAAGGCATATCGGCGACCAGTGTCACTGGCACGAAACCGTTCACCGGATCGAAGCTGAGCTTCGAATAAATACTGCCGTTGATGGTCAGGATGCCCGCCGAGGTCATCAGCAGCGTGTAACCGTCCGGGGCCGATTTAGCCACAAAATCAGCACCGATATTGCCGCCCGCTCCCGGCCTGTTCTCGACGACGACTGTTGCGCCCATGGACTTCGACAGCTTGTCGCCGACCAGGCGGGCCAGCACGTCGGCGACACCTCCGGGTGCGAACGGTGCGATCAGCTTGATCGGTTTGTTCGGATAGCTTTGGGCCGAAGCCGGTCCGGCCAGCACTGCGCCGATCGCAAAGACGGCCAGTGCGGCCGTCGCTTTCATCTTCAGTCTCATGTCTCCTCCGTTGTATATTGGTATAACTTGCGATCTTCAGGCTACTTCAATCTCCACCAGTATGGGCACCGGAGAGCTTAATGCCTTAACCAGGGTCTCGCGCAGCATTTCAGCGGAATCCACCCGCACCGCATCGCAGCCCTGCCCCTTCGCCAGTGCCACGAAATCAATGTCGGGCAAGTCGGTGCCTTCCAGCTTGTCGCCCGGCGCGAAGCCGAACACAGGCGCGAATTCCTGCAGCGCGGCATAGCGCCGGTTCTTCAGGATGATGAAGGTAATCGGCAATTTCATTTGCGCCGCGCTCCACAGTCCCTGGATCGAATACATGCTGGAACCGTCACCGATCAAACCGATCACCTTTGCTTCCGGCTTGGCCATCGCGACCCCGACCGCTGCCGGCAAACCGTAGCCGAGCCCGCCGCTGCACATAGTGTAGAAGGTCTCGCTATGCAGGATAGGCAGGTAGTTGTGCATCACGGGACGCGAACTCGGGGCCTCTTCGACGATGATGTCCTCGGGTTTGCGCACCTCGGCCAGGGTCTGCAGCACGTATGCGACTGACATCCGCGCACCCTTTGCAGGAGGCTCGGCAACGGGGCGCGCCGCTCGGGGCGCAGGAATCGGGCGCGGCTTGGGAGCTTTGCGGGCAAGCAGGTCGAGCACGGAAAGGCGTATGCTGCCGACGGCCGCCGTGCCTACAGGCGCCCATGCGGCGATGTTCGGATCCTCAATCAGCTGACACAGCGTAGCGCCGGCCGGCAAATACGGACCGCTGCCTTCTACATGGTAGGTGAACGCAGGAGCGCCGATGACCATGACCAGGTCATGCCCACCAAGCAGGCCCACGATTTTTTCGCGCGTGGCAGGCAAGAATCCCGCGAACAGCGGGTGGCCTTCCGGGAAACCGCAGCGTCCCGACATAGGCGCGACAAAAACACGCGCGTTGTGCCTTTCAGCGAGCTGCACGACCTCGTTCCATGCGTTGCCGCGGTCAACCGCCGCACCAACGACAAAGGCAGGCCGTACGCTGGCATCGAGCGCCGCGCCGATCCGGTCGAGGACCAACGGCTCGGGCCGCGATTCGGTGCTGACCACGCGATGCGTTACCAGCGAGGAGGGCTTTTCCCAATCGTCCGAGGGAACTGATACCAGCACCGGTCCACGCGGCTCCTGCATGGCAATGTAGTAGGCACGGGCAATGGCCAGCGGCACATCTTCCGCGCGTGCCGGCTCGCAGCTCCATTTGACATAGGGCTTGGGCAGCTCGGTCGCCTGGTTCGAGAACAGGAACGGGTCGAAAGGCAGGATCGAGCGCGCCTGCTGGCCCGCGGTAATGACCAGCGGCGTGCGGTTTTTGTAGGCGGTGAAGATATTGCCCATTGCGTTGCCGACGCCGGCAGCGGAATGCAGATTGACGAAGGCGGCGTTGCGAGTGCCCTGTGCATAGCCATCGGCCATGCCTACCACCACTGCCTCACTCAGGCCAAGCACGTAGCGAAAATCTTCCGGGAAGTTCAGGAATAGCCCGAGCTCGGTGGAGCCGGGGTTTCCGAAGATCGATGTCATGTCAAACCTGCGCAGCAGGTCGACGACGGCGTCGCGGACAGTGACGTCGGTGCCCGTAGGTTTCGGGGCGCTGGTAAACGACATTCAAGAGCTCCTGCAATGAAAGGGCTAAGTATTGCGAATTTCTTCTTGCCGCAGAATTGCTTTTTCAGGCTCAAGGCATTACATTTCGGTATGACTTTCGACGGACGACAGATCTCGGCTTTCCTTGCTATCGTGACGCACGGTAGCCTCGGACGCGCTGCCGAGACCCTACACATCACGCAGCCCGCGCTCAGCCGGATCATCAAACGGCTTGAATCCCAGGTCGGCGCGGCGCTCTTTGAACGCAATTCAAAGGGGATGCTGCTGACGCCGATAGGCGAAGCCTTGCTGCCGCGCGCCACGTTGTTGCAGCGCGAGTCTGCGCACGCCCTTGAAGACATCAATTCGATGCGCGGACTGGCCAAAGGCACGATCAAGGTGGGTTCGGTCGGCAGCGTGGCCAGCCTGATCCTGCCGTTGGCGATCGACCGGGTGCTCACCCGTTGGCCCAACCTGAGGGTGGAAGTAATCGAGGGCGTGTGGGACCGTCTGGCAGACGCACTAGTGAAGTACGAAATCGATCTTGCGCTAAATGTGTCCATGCCCGACAGCGACGAGATTTGCGCAATAACCGACTGCAGCTGGGAAGACAACAGTTGTGTAGTCGCCTCCCCGACCCATCCATTGAGACAACAAGCCGACCTGACGCTGCGCGACACGCTCGACTACCGATGGGCCACCATGCCTCGCGGCACCGCGCCCTTCGAACACATGCGCGAGCTATTCAACGCGCACGGATTGGGACTGCCCAACGTCATGGTTGAAACGCGTTCGATCGTTGTGCTCAAGGGACTGGTCACCCGGGCCGACTTTCTCGGCTGGATGCCGCAGCCGATGTACGACGCGGAAAGCAAGGCGCATATGTTTGACGCGCTCCCTATCGACGGGCTTGAGGCGAGGCGCCGGCTGACTGCCTTCCGCCGTCGACAGGGTATATTGCCGGCGCCTGCGGTGAAGCTGGTTGATGAATTGCGGCGGATTACCGAGCAGGTGCGCGGTTGACCGTCACAGCACCCTACGATCGACCGGATTTGGGGGCCGTAGGTCGAAATAACAATTCCAGCATTCGCACCATGCATGACGGAAGGCTCTTTTGCGGAGGCCGGAACGTTGGGATTTCATCCCAACCTACATCCTCAGCAAATTTGGGGTGATCGTCGCAGCTCGCTATGTTCAGGGTGCGCCATGCGCACCCCACATTCCTACCGGGACAACGTCCCCTGATACGACAGCACCTCATGCAGGGACTGCACCGCAGCCGCGCCCTCCCCCACAGCCGTCGCCACGCGCTTGATCGAATTACTCCGGACATCGCCCACCGCAAATATCCCCGGCCGATTCGTCTCCAGAAAATACGGCGCGCGTTCGAGTTTCCAACACCCCGGAGGCAACGCGGGTCCCGTCAACACGAAGCCCTTGCTATCCAGAGCAACGCGATTATCAAGCCACCCCGTATTCGGCTCAGCGCCCAGGAACAGGAAAACATGCGCAATTGCCCTCTCTTTAATCACCCCGCTCCCGTGACGGTAACGAACGCGCTCCAGATCCTCATCGCCAATGAGCTCAACGATTTCGGTCCACAAGTGGATCGTGACATTGGACGCGGCTTGCAGGCGCTGGATCAGGTAATGCGACATGCTGGCGGCAAGTCCCGGGCCGCGCACCATCACATGCACGTGACGGGCGTGCCTGGACAGGAAAACGGCGGCCTGCCCGGCGGAGTTGCCGCCGCCAACGACGATCACCTCTTCCCCCGCACAGAGCGTCGCCTCCGTGAACGAAGCCGCGTAGTACACGCCGCATCCTTCGTACTTCTGCAGGTGCTCGAGCCGCGGCTTGCGGTAGCGTGCTCCGGTCGCCACGATGACTGAGCGAGCGTAGATGCTGTCGCAGTTATCAAGCTCGACAGCGTACTGCGGACGCTGGCCGCCTTCGCACCTCGCACATTCCAGCCGCTTCACTTCGACAGGGACGGCGATCTCGGCGCCAAATTTCCCGGCCTGCGACAATCCGCGCCCAGCCAGCGCCTGTCCGGATATCCCGGTCGGAAAGCCGAAGTAGTTTTCAATTTTCGAACTGGTGCCGGCTTGTCCACCTGGTGCCGTTGCGTCAAGCACGGCGACTGTCAGGCCTTCCGATGCGGCATACACTGCAGCAGCGAGACCTGCGGGACCCGCGCCGACCACTACCAGGTCATAGTCTTTCCCGTGCATGCGATCCGGGCTGAGACCAACCGCGTCCGCAGCGCGCCGGTTCGACGGATTCTTCAGGACCTCGCCCTGCGCGGAGATGATCACCGGTATGTCGTCAGGGATGACATGGAAACGGTCGAGCAGGCTATCGATCCCGGCATGCTGCTCAAGGTCGAAATAGGCGACCGGCTGGCCGTTCCTGCTGAAAAACTCGCGCAGGCGCAGCGTATCGCCGCTATGTCGCGATCCGAACAAGATCACGCCGCCGTGTTGATCTTCAATCAGCGCGACCCGCCGCAGGATGAAGGCGCGCATGATCGTTTCGCTCAGGTCGGCTTCGGTTACCACGAGGGTTCGCAGCGCCGGCTCGTCGATAGCGAGGACGTCACAGTCTTCCAACGCACGTGCGGTTGCCAGGCGAGCCCGTCCGCCGAGCGTGCCGATTTCGCCCGTGAAATCGCCGGGACCTATCGTGGCGACCAAGTGTGGTCCGTCAACGGTATTGCGCTCGATCGCCACATGGCCGGCGAGAACGACGTACATTGGGACATGGCGCTCGCCTTCCCTGTACAGGATGTCGCCGGCCCTATACGAACCGCGTTGCCCATATTCGTGCAGCAAGCCAATTTGCGCTTCATCAAGCACCGGAAAAATCTGGTGCCATCTGCTTGCAGTCCCGGAGCTGACGGAGGGCGGTGGACCGGAGATATCGCTCGTATCGCTCATGATTGACTCTTGCGTGTCTTGGTCAACTTGCGAGTCTTGCATGCCGGTCGATGTTCCCGACGCATTCAAAATTCCGGAAAACTATTTTGGTGGGCGGCACGCAGTATACTGCCCTCTTTTTTACGGCCTTACCCGGAGGACCAAACCATGAGCGCATTGCCATCCTGCCCAAAGTGCAACTCCGAATTCACCTATGAAGACGGCGCCAACCATGTCTGCCCCGAATGCGCCCATGAATGGCCTGTGCATGCCGCCGCCGAGCCGGTTGCAGAGGGCAACAAGGTCTATCGTGATTCCGCTGGCAACGTGCTGCAGGACGGCGATACCGTCACAGTGATCAAGGATCTGAAACTGAAAGGATCCGGCGGCGTGGTCAAGATGGGCACCAAGGTCAGGAACATACGCCTGGTTGACAGTGATCACGACATCGACTGCAAGATCGACGGCTTCGGGGCGATGAGCCTGAAATCGGAATTCGTCAGGAAGGTGTAATCTTGCGGGGATGAATGCAGGATTTTTTTCGCAGGACTTTTTTCGCGTTACGCCACTACACCCTATGTCGCAACTTTTCCCGTTCCCGATACGCAAGGAGTGCCCACCCGGCGCGTGCGCATGCGGCCGGGAGGAGCTGTTGAACGATCCTCACGCCGACATCAGCATACTGAAATTGACGAGCGAGGAAGAAAAAAAACTCGTCGCGCGCATTGAAAACATTTCCTCCTATGCCGACCTGCAGCACATCCAGGAACGCATGCAGTCGCAATTGGGCATAGTCCTTCAGATCGCGCCGCCAGGCACGCGCGAAGTACGCACGGTGCGGGGTATCAGCATCCAGCTCGTAGAGCGCCCCGGGCTTTGCAGGAAGACCCGGCAATCCATCCCGGCAGCCGTTCGCCGGTGTCTTGAGAACAATCCGGACATCGTCTTCGCAATCCTTAACGCGCACGATCTCTTTGGGGATGGCTGAACTTCCCTTAAATGCCTTTGCAAGTTGAATGCGCCAGTCTTGCAGGATTGACTTTCGTTGTCGCCGCAGCAGTTGTATTACTTCAATTCGAGTGGCAACTCGGAGGAGTGTTGAGCCAGTAAGGTATTCCGGACAAAACAGATGTGTCCGCGAAGCCCATAGAAAAGATCGCCGAAAGCAGCGGGCACAACAATTTTATTCACCGAGTTTTCAATGTAGTCCAGGTGTTTCAGAAGCTCCTCGCGTCTTTTCGGGTCAGCCGCGGGATTGAACGCATCGCGTTCAAGGTCCAGCAATGCCCGGTACCATCGATGAATGCGGGATTCCATTCGCCAGCGGTAGATTGCCGGGGCCAATCTCAATGCGGGTATCAGCAACAATGCGAACGGCACGATGAAGGCGACAATGCGCGCGATGACATTCGCAACTCCATAGGGAAACGTCCGGTAGAGAAAACCTTTGCCTGATGTGTAGTAGCGGGTGGCATCGGGGCTGATGCGGAATTCATGCTCCTGCGGCGCCGGGAATTCGCCGCGCTTTCTGAACAGGCTGGCATTACCGTGCACTTCGCGCGCGGCCTCGAGGAGCAGGTCTGACAGAGCCGGGTGCAGACTGTCCCGGGCAATGAGTTCGACCGTCGGCCCGATGAGTGCAGTATCTTCGGCAGGAATGTCTTTGCCAAAATCGAGTGAGCCTTTGGGCAGACTCAGTTTATTCAAGTAGTTGATCCGGCGGACATATCCGTCGGCCTGTGTAAAATTAAACAGATGAACATCCGGTGCGCGCATCAGGCCGCGCATCATCTCGCTGGAGGTGGAGTCGCCCATCACA
>JAQGMD010000211.1 GCA_028292565.1 Burkholderia sp.
AACGACCGTCTGGCAGCACTAAAGGCAATGCGGCAGCGTTCGCGCAAACATGGCTTCGGCGTCAATTTGGGCGATGTCGTGCCAGGCCTTCACGCTTTCGCAGTGGCGATTCGCAATCCGCACGGCCGGCCCTTTGCGTCCATTTGCCTGATGGGATCCGCGGAACAATTTGGGGAACAGCGGATCGACGAACTCCATCAGGCGCTTGAAAAAGAGGCGAGCGATATCGCGGATGATGCCGCAGAGCTGCTTCCGGATAGCCTCTGATCGCAGCACGCCCTCGCCTTTCCAGGACATCCACCTGTTCGACGTGCCGTTGTAGGCCATGCATGGGCAGCAGCCTGACGCGGTTCGTTGATGCGGCAGGTACCCGAATCAGAAGTTTCAATGGGTGAAACATTGAATGCCTCGCGCCTTGAGAGGCACGACTTAACTGCGCATAATTTGCCGAAGTTAAATCAATGCTCTCAGGACGATATGAATATCAATACCGTAGTAAATCTCGATGATTTGCGCAAGCTCGCCAGGCGCAAGCTGCCGAAAATCGCCTTCGATTTCATTGAAGGGGGCGTAGACGACGAATACGGTCTGGAACGCAATCGGGAGGCGTTCCGGCGGCATATCCTGGTGCCGCGTTATCTATGCGACGTATCAAAAAGAGATCAGTCGGTTACGCTGCTAGGCCGCACCTATTCGAGCGCCTTCGGCATTTCGCCGACCGGTCTGGCCGGATTGTTCAGGCCGGACGCGGATCTGCTATTGGCCCGGGCAGCTGCTGAAGCGAACATCCCCTACCTGATGTCGAGCGCAAGCACCAATTCGATCGAGGACGCGGTGAAGGTCGCGCCGGATAACACCTGGTTTCAGATCTACGGAACTTCTAACGATGCAATTAACGAGGATCTGGTACGTCGCGCCCGCGACCTGAACGTCCAGACCCTCGTCGTCACCGTCGACGTGCCGGTGAACGCCAATCGTGAGCGCAACCGAAGGAACGGCTTCTCCCGGCCATTGAAGATGACGGCATCGACCGTGCTTGAAGCATTAGGTCATCCCGCGTGGGTGTTGCGATATGTGATGAACGGCGGCCTTCCGATGATGGAAAACTGGAAGCCCTACGCGCCAAAAGGTGCAAGCGCGGCGCAGGTGGCCGAATTGTACGGCAGCCTGACCCCGGCCCCGATGGTGACGTGGAAGACGCTCGAGCGGGTGCGCACGCTTTGGCAAGGTTCCCTCGTGGTGAAAGGCATTCTTCATCCCGAAGATGCTGTGCGGGCGGCCGACCTCGGTTGCGATGCGATCATGGTGTCGAATCACGGCGCGCGCCAACTTGACGCAGCCCCATCGCCGGTTGACATGCTGCCGCTCATCCGCGCGTCCGTCGGCGACCGCGTGGAGTTGATGCTCGACAGCGGCGTCCGCAGAGGCTCGGATATCGTGATTGCGCTGTGCCTCGGTGCCCGTTTTACAACCTTCGGCCGGCCCACGCTCTATGGCGCTGCCGCAGGGGGCATGAAGGGTATTCAAAAGGCGATCGAGATCGTGCGTCGGGAAATCGACATGGTGATGGCGCAGATTGGATGCGCGGCGTTGCGCAACCTGGGCCCTGAATATATTACTGTCGGCCCGTCACAGGTGACCGGCACCGCCAAGGCGCCGATGTTGGCATCGGCAGGACGGTGAACCCGGGTTACGACGCCAGAACACACAATAAAACAGCATCAGACGCAGCCTCCCACGCCGGTCGAAGTCATTGCCACGAATCGATTTGAAAGCAGGAGTCAAAGACGTAATTGCATAACCAAAAAATATAAACGTATATAGGAGACGACATGAGCATTTGGAAAAGAAGCATCTTCACAGCCCTTGTTTTGCTTAACGCGGGCGCCGCCACACTCGTTCAGGCGCAAGACGCGGCAGCCGACTATCCTGGTAAGGTCGTGACGATAGTAGTCGGATTTCCTCCGGGGACCGCTGCCGATAGTGTTGGACGTATTCTCGGCGAACGCCTGGCCACGCGACTCGGTAAAAATTTTATCATCGACAATAAGCCGGGCCAGGGCGGCAGCATTGGCGCCGCCGCAGTGGCAAAAGCGGCGCCGGATGGTTATACGCTCCTTCTCAGCTCGAACGGCCCATTGGCCGTCAACCCGCATGTCTATCCCAAGCTTCCCTACGACACAGCCCGTGACTTCGTAGCCGTCGGCTTGCACTCGTGGCTGTCCTATGCGCTGGTCGTCAATAGCAATGCCACGATCAAAACCTTCGCTGATCTGACGGCGCGCGCAAAGGCGGAGAGTGGGAAGCTGACCTACGCCACAATCGGCAACGGCACGACGAGCCATTTGCTGGTAGCCATGCTGATGCAACGCACCGGCATGAAGCTAACTCACATACCGTACAAAGGCAGCGGACAGGCGCAAGGCGATCTCATGGGCGGCCAGGTCGACATGACGTTCGATACCCTGGTCTCCGTGCTGCCTCACGTCAAAGCCGGAAAGCTGAGAGCGCTGGCGGTGAGCACCGAGACCCGCTCCAAGATGGCGCCCGACATTCCGACGCTCAATGAGCTTGGTGTTACGGGCTTCAATGCCGGCGCCTGGCTTGGCATGCTCGCGCCGACCGGCACGCCCAAACCGATCGTTAACAAACTGAACCGTGAGCTCAATGCCGTCCTTGACGAGCCTGAAACGCAAAAACGATTGCTCGCACTAGGTGCGGAAATTTTAAAAGGCACGCCCGAGGAATTCGCGGCGTACTTGAAGAGCGAACACGACAGGTGGGGCAAACTGGTGCACGAAACAGGCGCAAAAATCGAATAGCGCTTAGCAAACAATCCGCCGATTGGAGCTGATCGGCGGGCGTGACGGCGTGCGCCGCGACGCAATCGGACCGGAACGCACCTTCGATACCCTGCAATTTAATGCCGCGCCCATCAAAACGATTTGGAAAACATCACGCGAGGAAGGAACGATCGACTTCGGCTACGAGGCTTGCTATCTCAAGGGAAGAACGGTTAAATCGAAGTGGTCCGGAACCGTCGTGTCCTCGATTCCCTTGGCTTCCCTAACCTCCTGAGCCTCCAGAACTCCATCGCACGTGCCGTTTAGCGAATAAAATTGGAGGTCATAAAAATGTAGTAAGCACTAAACAAATGTATTAACCTGTGCTAATCTAAATCCAATTTGATTTCGCGATGACGCTCGATGAATCGCAATAAAGGTACCATTCTCGTTAACAGCAGTCCCGCTTAAAAGAGCCGCTTAGCGGCCGTCGTTTCAAAAATTGAACCAGCACACACTGGAGGAGACAATGATAAGACACGGGAAATTGGAGAGTTGTGTCGTGTTTGGCGCAGCGCTATTCAGTTATTCCTTCAAAACGCCTGGCGTCAGGTCGAGAACATGCTCGCCTTGATCGTACCCAGCCGATTACTCGGCATCTGCCCGTCGCACCGCTTTGCACCGTCCGCAGCCGCTCACGGTGCCAGAGGTTTGCACACTCATAGTGCGTAATCCACCGGCGCAAGTACCAAGCGCACCAATCTGCAACGGGGCACGATCAATCAGCGGTGGTCAAGCACAAAAAACGCTGGCATACGCCTTGCTGTATGACATCGCCCGAGTGAACCGTTTCTTTCTCTGCCCCGGTATGAGGACAAAACATTCAACCGGTTACTTAAACAGATAAAAGTCATATACGGAGAAGACATTGCAAGACCAAATTCTCAGAACACTGAACGATAAAGTCGCGCCCGGCAATGCTGCGCTGATCGTAGTCGATGTACAAAACGACTTCTGCGCTGACGACGGGGTTTTCGGAAGAACCGGAAACGACCTCACCATGGTCCAGAAAGCGGTGCCGAAACTCCAGCAATTGATTGAAGGGGCCCGCGCGGCCAAGGTTCCCGTCATCTTTATCCAGGCGATCTATGACCCGGTGTATCTGCCCCCGGCCTGGCATGAGCGAAACGCCCGTATCGGCTTCGAAACGCCGCGCTGCGTCGGGGGAAGCTGGGGAGCTGAATTCTACAAAGTGGCCCCGCTGCCCGGGGAGACGATTGTCCGCAAACACAGGTACAGCGCATTCGTGGACACGGAGCTCGACCTGATTCTACGGAGTCAGCGAATCCAGACGGTCATCGTCGCCGGCGTTGCTACCAATATCTGCGTCGAGTCTACAGCGCGTGACGCCTTCATGAAGAACTACTACGTCGCCTTTATGGATGATGCGTCAGCGACCTACCGCAAGGAGCAGCACGACGGGACGCTCTCCAACATCGCGCTCGCGTTCGGCACTGTGACCACGGTCGCAGAAGTCCTGGATGCATGGCACACCCATCCCAAGCAATAACCAACAACAACCGATGAGGAAATGAGATGAAACGATTGTCGCTTAACGGCCGAGGATTTGGCACGACGCTCTCACGCCGCGTATTCCTGACGCTGTTGTCTGCCAGTGCATTGATGTCAACCGGCCAAGCGGTTGCCGCACAGGACGTAAAACTCAACGAGGTGTTGCGCAGCCTCTTCTACGCACCTCAATACGTGGCGCTGAAGATCGGCGCTTTTGAACAGGAGGGTCTCAACATCGTTGGCCCGAAAACGACCTGGGGAACGCAGGCGTCGATCACTGAAGTCATCAGTGGAGGTTCCAATATTGTACTGTTGGGGCCGGAAGCTGCGGCGCTGACGCAGGATGCGGGGCCCGATCGGCGGCTCGTCAATTTTGCGAAGCTCACCAATAGCGATGGTTCCTTCATCATATCGAAGACCCCCATCCCCAACTTCAAGATCACCGATTTAAAAGGCAAGACCATCGTGACCAGCGGTACCGGCTCCACGCCATATCTCGCGCTGATCCATCTGCTGAAGAAGGCCGGACTCGACCCGAAGAAGGATGTGAATATCCGGCCTATTCCGGTGTCGGCAAACATCATCCCGTCTTATCTGGAGGGAGGGGCGCATTTTGCCCAGGCGTTTGAGCCGGCGGTAGTCAAGGCCGTGAATGAGACTGGTGCGCATCGCGTCGCCTCCGTCGGCGTGCTGCTCGGTGCCGTCCCTTATACCACCTACATGGCGCCGGCCAGCTTCATCGAGAAGAATCCTGCGATCATCCAGAGCTTCACGAATGCGATTTACAAGGGGCTGATCTGGACCGATACGCATACGCCGGAACAAATCGCCGAGGCTGTCGCGCCCTACTTCAAGGACATCCCGATGGCGACAATCCAGACTGTGATTGCCGAATATAAAAAGGCAAAGGTCTGGACCACGGACGTCTCCATCAACCCTGAAGGAATGAACCAGATGGTGGATATGTTGGTGGACGGAGGCGTGCTGAAGGCGCGCGTGCCGTATGAGAGCATGGTGAATCCGAAGTTCGCGCAAAAGGCAAGGCAGGACGTCAAGCCGTGACAGCGTACGCAAAGATATTACCGGAGGCCCCGGCCGCATCAGCGCGGGTCAAGATCGGCGTTGAAAACCTTTCCTACACTTACCTGACCGCAGCCGGCGAAACCCCCGCTCTGCAGAATCTGGATTTCAACGTCCGCGCTGGGGAGTTTTGCAGCATCGTCGGACCGAGCGGTTGCGGAAAATCGACGCTGCTGTCGCTCTTGTCCGGACTGATGCAGCCCACAGATGGCCAAGTCCTGCTTGATGGTGCACGCATCAGCCGGCCCGATGGCAAGGTCGGCCTCTTCCTTCAGAAGGACCACCTGTTCGACTGGCGTACGGTCTTGCAAAACGCGGAGCTCGGCCTCGAAATCATCGGCAACAGCACGGCGGAAGCGCGGCGCAAGGCACACCAGTTGCTGGAGACCTACGGCCTCGGCGCGTTCAAAAACTCGTATCCGCACCAGCTCTCCGGCGGGATGCGGCAGCGCGTCGCCCTCATCAGGACGCTGGCGACAGATCCGGATATCCTATTGCTCGACGAGCCCTTCTCCGCGCTGGACTATCAAACCACGCTGGTCCTCGAGCGCGACGTGCATGCCATCATCCGCGCCAACAGGAAAACCGCTCTGCTCGTAACGCACGACATCGAAGAAGCCGTGTCAATGTCCGACCGCGTGATCGTATTGAGCAATCGCCCGGCGAGAGTTAAGAAAATTTACGACATTGCGCTCACGGTGAGAGGCGAACGCACGCCGATGACGTCGCGCGATGCACCTGAATTCCGCAGTTATTGCAAATCGATCTGGGAGGATCTCGAAGTTGAACAACGTACAGACTAGTGGCTACCTGACCCGTGGCGCAGTGTCGGCCCGCCATGCGCAGTTCTTGCGATCGATGCGGCTGCGCCAAATCTGGCTGATCGTCGCGCAGGTGGGCGTGCTGGTTGTCTTCTTCGGAATTTGGCATTTCGCGGCCGCGTGGCGCCTGATCGACCCTTTCATCACCAGCCATCCGACCGCAATCGCACAAAAGCTGGTGGAACTGGTTCAAGACGGTTCGCTGGTGCGTCATGTCGGCATTACGCTGGCTGAAACGCTGGTCGCATTCGTCTTGGGCACCGCCCTTGGGATCGTGCTGGCAGCGATGTTCTGGTGGTGGGATTTCCTCAGCGATGTGGCTGATCCTTACATCGTGATCCTGAATGCGACGCCAAAGATCGCACTCGGTCCCGTCTTCATCATCTGGCTCGGAGCCTCAGTCAGCGCAGTGATCGCGCTTGCGGTATCGATCACGCTGTTCGTCGCCATTCTCTCGGTCTACAGCGCGTTTCGCCAGGTTGATCAGCAAAAGCTCGTACTGGTGGCGGCACTTGGCGGGACGAAATGGCAGCAGTTTCACAAGGTGGTCTTCCCGTCCGCTATCCCGACCATCATCGCCACGCTGAAAGTAAATATCGGCCTCGCGCTGACTGGCACCATCGTCGGTGAGTTTCTGGCGGCGAACGCTGGGGTGGGCTACTTGATCATCTACGGGCAAAACATTTTCAACATGACGCTGGTCATGGCAAGCCTTGTAATCCTCACGGTGATTGCAGGAGTCATGTATTACGGCGTGTGCCTGCTCGAACGACGGTTCGATTTTCATAGCCGCACTTGAGCGGAGATGAATGGTCTGTGTGCTCGTACGAACCACTTGGTGTTCGGAGGGGCCGTCGTTGGTTGGCCGCTCGCCTCGCCGATGTCCTTCAATCACTATCCGTCCATGCTCAACTATGACGCTCCCGTCCTCTTTCTCAATGCCACTCAGTTCGACACGAATGATTAATTGATAGTCGTGCTTAGCAGCCTTCAGTGGCACATCCTCTACGGTTGAGGGGTGCGAAAGGGCCGTCAATTCGTCAATTTTTTGGTCGGCCGCAACAATCCGTGTGGTCACCTGCCGCACATCCGGATAGCTGCAACGCCGCAAGTCTAGTCTTGCCCAAGCCAGGTCGTCCCTGGCCTGGCCGAGCAAGCCAAGCGCGGCAATTGCGGCCAGCCCACATGTTTCATGTCACTTGTTTCCTGCTTGCTTCTCGGGTGATTTTCGCTCTGCATTTTTGCGCCGCGCTTCCAGTGCCTTATCGCCGAACTTGTCTCGCAACCACGGCAAGAGAATGTAGGTCCACACATCCAGCCCTGGGAGACTTTGCCACCCGATAATCCGTGAAGAACCTTTTTTCAAGCCAGGTGGTAATTTTTCCTCGGGTGCTTGCCTCGCGCTTTGACGCTGTCTTGTTCAGCCACTGCCGCGCGACTGCCTCAAACGTGTGGGCTGCCGCATCGGCTTTGGCACGGCTGGCATCGCGTTTTGCTTGACTGGGGTCGATGCCTTCGGCCAGCAGCTCGCGCGCCTGATCTCGCCGTCTTCTGGCCTTGCTGAGGGATACCGCCGGGTAGACGCCGAACGCCAGCGTTTTCTACTTGCCAGAGAACCGGTAACTCATGCGCCAGTATTTCCCCGCAGCGTTGACGAGCAGGAAAAGACCTTGCCCATCCGTGCGCTTATCACCCCTCTTTTTGTTGGTATGTCATGCTACCGCGCGAAACGGCATAGGACAAACAAAAACCCGCGAAGCCTTGCGGCATGCGGGTTTCAGGACATGTGTGGACGTGTTAGAACTAAGAGTTGGTGCCCGAGACCGGAATCGAACCGGTACGCCCGCTATTAACGAAGCGGCGGATTTTAAGTCCGCTGTGTCTACCAATTTCACCACTCGGGCAGAGTGCAAGTATAAACCGCGCGCTGCACAATGAAAAAAAGCGCACGCGGCGCTTTCCCGTCAACGGCTTCGCAGTTGCTTCGGCGCCTACCACATCAAGCATTTTGGCCGCGACGATGAACCTGATCGCGCAAAACAGCTCGGCGGTGCCGAAAGCAGCCCGAACTTTATCACAAAGCAGCCGCAAAACAAATTCGGGCATCGCGCTTGGTGCGAGATGCCTGTCCTGCAGAATTGCAACAGCACCCTCACCAATGCGACTAGGTCCGGCGTGTTGTCATCTATGCATAATTCATGGAGGCAATCCGAATGGAGTTCGACGCCAACGGCGCGCAAGCCGTAGGCCGCCCCGCTTCTCACATAGGTTCAAACCCAAGGTTAGACCGGAAACGGTTCTTGACGTACACCCCGTCACGCGGCGGCAACACGCGTGGCAGATCATCCGACCGCACAAGCACCTGCGCGAGACAGCAAGCTTGCCGTGCATTGATCCGCTCGGCCAGCGAGGCGCTGTCGCGACTCTCGTGAATCTCGACCACGTGGCCGATGCCGCACGCGCGCGCCACCGCCGACAGGCTGGTGCCCAGGCTGCTATGGCTGCGCTGCATGCCGGTTTCGCCGAAATGGCCGTTGTCCAGCACTACGACGGTCAGGTTCTTCGGCTGCTGCACACCGATTGTGGACAAACCGCCCAATCCCATCAATTGCTCGCCGTCGCCGGTGATCACCACGACGCTGCGTGACGGTTGAGCCAGTGCGAGACCAAGGCCGACCATCGCCGCACCGCCCATGGCGCCCCACAGATAAAAGCTTTCCGGACGGTCGCCGGCGGCGAACACGTCGTACGACGGCGAGCCCAATCCGGTGATGACCAGCGCCTGCGGACACGCGGCAAGCAGCTTCTTGACGAATTCGCGACGGTCGATGGTCGCCGCGGTGACAGGCTGATCCGCTTGAGTCATTTTGTCCCCTCCCATTTTTTTCTTCCGATCAGGCTTTGCGACAACAGCACAGCAACCGGTTCGCCGCCCTGAAAGGCCGCGTCGAAACCGGCTTGCACGGTCTCCGCTACTTCTTCCGGCTTCGTCGCGCGCAGCACCGTGACGCCCAACAACTCCAGCGCGCCCTGAGTGGCCTTGCCCATCGGTCCCTGCCATGGGTTGAACTCGGCCCACTCACCGCGCATCGTAACCAGCGTCAGGAGCGGGAAGCGGCAGTTCTGCATCAGGGACAACATATTGATGCAGTTGCCGACGCCGCTGCTCTGCATAAGCAGGACCGCGCGCTCGCCTCCGAGCCAGGCGCCGCACACCGTGGCCACGCCCTCTTCTTCCGTAGTCAGTACGACCCCGCGCATGTCGGGGTCGGCATGCACGCGGCGGATTACATGCGCATGGCCGGCATCCGGAACGTACGCGACCTGGCGCACGCCCCCTTCTTTAAGAATCGAGAAAATCTCTTCCTGCCAGGTCGGTGCAACTATAGATGCACTAGTCATGAATGAACACCCTCATCGTCAAAATCATGAGCCATCATAAAATGCTATAAAGGCGTGAGTCCAATAACAAAATAGTTGGCGGCAATCAGTTTTCGGCATAGCTGAAAAGGAGACACATTTGGATCTGAAACACCTACGCGCGCTGCTCGCCGTTGCAGAGACCGGCAACGTGTCGCGCGCAGCAGAGATGCTGCATATCGTGCAGCCGGCGGTGTCGCGACAATTGCGACTGTTGGAAGAAGACCTCGGCACCGCGCTATTTGTGCGCGGCCGTCATGGCATGGAGCTGACCGAATCGGGGAAGCTGCTCGTCGAGCGCGCACGCCGCGCACTGCATGAACTGGATCAGGCGCGAGCGGAAATCGCGCCGGAGCCGGGGGTGGTCACCGGCATCGTTACCGTCGGTTTGTTGCCGAGCACCGAGTTGCTGGCGGCACCGCTGGTCGAAGCGCTGAAGCGGCAATACCCGAAGCTGACGGTCCGGATCTCCATCGGCTACGCCGGCTATCTGCAGCAATGGCTTGAAAGCGGCGATGTTGATGTCGCGCTGCTGTACGACCCGAAACCGTCGGCGCTGCTGGAAGTCCAGCCATTGCTGAACGAAACCCTGTACCTGGTCGGGTTGCCGGACGCCGGCTTGCACGTAGCGCAACCGGTGCCGTTGCACGACCTGCAGCACCGGCCGATGATTCTGCCGAGCCAACCACACGCGTTGCGCGTGCTGATCGACCATGCGTGCGCGACGGCTGGCATCCAGTTATCGATCGCGGCAGAAACCAACGCGATGAGCATTCAAAAAAACCTGGTGAGCAGGGGTCTTGGCTATACGGTGCTGCCGGGCGTGGCGGTATGGGACGACGTCACGCATGGCCGACTGAGCGCCGCGCCGATCACCGAACCGGACTTGCAGCGGATAATCGTGTTGGCGCTTCCGCTGACACGACGCTCGTCCGTCGCAGTGCGCTGCGCCGCGACCGAACTGCGTGCGCAGGTCGAAGCTTCCGTTCAGCGCAACCAGTGGCCGGCAGCGCGATGGTTGGCGGACTGAGGCTGGTCGCCGCATTACGGGATCAGGATCGACGAGCCGGTCGTGTTGCGTGATTCAAGAGCGCGATGCCCCTGCTCCGCGTCAGCCATTGCATAGCGCTGATTGATGTCGACCTTGATCTTCCCCGCCTTCACCATCCTGAACAAGTCGGCTGCCATGCTGTCGAGGTCCTCGCGCCTGGCCGCGTAGTTGGTGAGCATGGGACGCGTCACGAATAGCGAGCCGCGCGTCGCCAGTTCACCGAGACTCATCGGCGGCACCGGCCCGGACGTGGTGCCGAACGCCACCATCATGCCCATCGGCGCCAGGCAATCGAGCGATGCGGTAAAGGTGTCCTTGCCGATCGAATCATAGACCACCGGAACGCCTTTGCCGTTGGTAATGTCCCTGACGCGCTCGACGATATTTTCGTTTTTGTAGTTAATGATATGCGTGCACCCGTGCGCTCTGGCCAGCTCGGCTTTCTCTTCGGAACCGACGGTGCCGATCATTGTTACTCCCAGCGCTTTCGCCCATTGGCACGCAATCAGCCCGACGCCGCCGGCGGCCGCATGAAACAGAATCGTTTCGCCGCCGCGCAACGGAAACGTGCGATTGAACAGATACTGCACGGTCAATCCCTTGAGCGTGATCGCCGCGGCGGTTTCATAATCGATGTCTTCCGGCAGCTTGACCAGGATCGACGCGGGCACGATGCGCTCCTGCGCGTATGAGCCGGTTGGGCGCATCGCATAGGACACGCGGTCGCCGGGCTGCAGATGCGTGACGTCCGGGCCCACCTCCTCCACCACGCCGGCGCCTTCGATCCCCAAACCGGCGGGCAGCGCTTGCGGATACAAGCCGCTGCGGAAATAGACGTCGCTGAAATTCAGTCCGCACGCATGGTTGCGCAGCCGTACTTCACCCGGCCCGGGATCGCCGACCTCGACATCGACGTACTCCATGACTTCGGGTCCGCCGGTTCGAAATATCCTGATTGCCTTTGGCATCGGTTTGTCTCCAACTATGAGTATCTGTATGCGCGTACTGCGTCAAAACGTGCCGGGATAGGCGCCGCCGTCGAGCACAATGTTTTGTCCCGTCATATACCCGGCGTGCGCACTGCACAGAAAGGCACATGCTGCCCCAAACTCAGCCACCGTGCCAAAGCGCCGCGCCGGATTCTGTTGACGGCGCGCCTCCATCATTTCCTCCACGCTCTTGCCGGCTGCTTTCGCCGGCGCGGACATGGTGGTCTGGAGTCGCCCGGTGTCGAACGGACCGGGAAGCAGGTTGTTGATAGTGACGTTGTGCCTGACCGTGGTACGCGCCAGACCGGCCACGAATCCGGTCAAGCCGGCGCGCGCTCCATTGGAAAGACCCATGTGTTCGACGGCCGCCTTGGCCGCTGCCGAGGTGATGTTCACGATCCGTCCGAAACGACGCGCGATCATGCCATCGACCGTCAGTCGCATCAGTTCAATCGGCGTAAGCATGTTCGCATCGAGGGCGGCAATCCAGTCGTCGCGGCTCCAGTTGCGGAAATCGCCCGGGGCCGGTCCGCCTGCATTGGTAACGATAATGTCCGGCTGCGGACAAGCGGCAAGTACCCGCGCGCGGCCATCCGGTGTCGTGATGTCACACGCGACCGCGGTGACCGTGGCACCAGGAGCGGCCACATGGCGCCGAATGTCGTTCATCGCCACGTCCAGCGACTCCGCGTTGCGCGCAACCAGCGTGACATGCACGCCTTCCACCGCCAACGCCTCTGCGCAACCGCGCCCTAGCCCTTTGCTCGAACCGCAGACGATGGCATGCCTGCCGCGTATGCCCAAGTCCATTGAAGGCCTCTTCAGTCAGGTGGATACGATATTCCTCGGCACGGTCGCCTGTATCGAGCGGCGCTGCGACAACTCGTCGAACCATGCCGACAGTCCCGGATGTGCATCGCGCCATGCTAAATCTTCGTGGCGAAAATCCAGGTAGCCCAACGCGCACGCGAATGAAATATGCGTCATGCTGAACGTGTCCGGCAACTGAGTCAGATCCTCCTCGATCGCCGCAACCGCGCTGCGCAATTGACGCCGCGCACGCTCGACGCTCGGCGCATGCTGCATGGACTGCGGCCGGCGAAATTCGAGCGTGAGCGCAAGCGCAATCGCAAGCATGTCATCGGCCAACGCCTGCCCGCGCAGGGCGAGCATGCGCGGCATGCCGGATGCCGGCGTCAGACGCGGGCCGCTGCCGATCTCATCGAAATACTCGCAGATCACCGAGCTGTCGTATAGCGCAGTGCCATCGTCGAGCACCAACGCCGGGATCTTCCCCACCGGGTTCACTCGCTGCACTTGCTCGAGGTTTGCGTACGAACTGCACTCGACCAGCTCAAGGCGCTCGAACAGCTCTTTCTCGTGCGCGACTATGCACGCCTTGCGGGCAAAGGGGGAGGATGGCGTATAGATAAGAATCATAGGCTGGGTCTATTAAACAAAGCGGCGCGCGCCGTATGGGGCAGCGCGCGCCCAACGATTACTTCAGCCTGCCGGACTTCACATAGAAGTCGCGTTCCAGACCGGCCAGGCGATTCAGATGCTCGGCGACTTGCGTCGGTGTGGTAAACCGTGCGTCCGGCACCGAGCCTACTTTGCGGAATTCAGCCTGCAGCTCGGGATCCTGAATCGCCGCATTGAAGGCCGCCACCAGATAGGCCTTGCGATCAGCCGGGATCCCCTTCGGCGCGGTCACCCAGCGGGTTGCGCCCCAGACCACATCCTTGCGGCCCAGCAGTTCGTTCACGGTCGGCACATCCGGCAGGTACGGCGAGCGCTCGACGCTGGCCACCGCAATCGGCTTGACCTTTTTGGCGTCGAGCATGCTGAGGAATTCAGCGTGGAATCCGATGCTGATGTCAACATGGTTGCCCAGCACCGCTGCAATCGCGGGCGCGCCGCCCTGGAACGGGACCTTGAGAAACTTCGCCCCTGTTACCAGCTCGAGCTGGTCGACCATGTATTCGAATACGCTGTTCGGCACGGTCGCAACGCGGACAGTGCCCGGCTTCTGCTTCGCGAGCTCGACCATGTCCTTGAAACTCTTGTCCTTGTACGGACCGTCGGTCGACACGATGGCGTTCAGTCCGTCGCTGTTCAGGTAGGCGATCGGTTCAAGGTCGTTCATGGTCCAGCGCCCCTGCGCGCGCAACATCGAGTCGGCGAAGATCAGGCTGGCCACCACGCCCAGCGTATAGCCGTCGTTCTTGGCCTGGGTCGCCAGGTGCGTGTGGCCGACAATGCCGGCGCCGCCGGTACGATTATTGATGATCGCCTTTTGTCCGCTCCACTTCTCAAAGTATTTGCCGACATGGCGCGCGCTGACATCGACCGCACCGCCCGCCGGATATACCACCGTCAGCTCGATCGGCTGCGACGGAAAATCTTTCGGCTTGAGCTTTGCGATCTGCGCTTTCAGGTCAGCCTCGCTCTGCGCGTTGGCCAGCGGCAGCATCAGCGGCGCCATCAGCACCGCTGCAATTACCGAACAAAGTGTTCTGCGTTTCATCTTGTGTCTCCTTTTGTTTTAAAGCCTCGTTGTAGAATCATTAGTACCAGTACCAGCGACACCGCCAGCAGTGTCAACGTAATCGGACGCGAGAGGAAAATCGCGGCGCCGTCGGCGGACATCACCATCGACTGGCGCAGCGCCTGTTCGAGCATCGGCGCCAGCACGAAGGACAACAGCAGCGGCCCCATCTCGTAGTCAAACTTGCGCAGGAGATAGCCGAGGACGCCAAAGCCGATCATCACGTACAGGTCGAAGAAGTTCTTGTTGGTGGAATAGGTGCCGACCACCGCGAGCAGCAGGATGATCGGAAACAGCACCGCGTAAGGCACCCGCAGCAGCTGCACCCACAGGCCAATCAGCGGCAGGTTCAGGATCAGCAGGAAGACATTACCGACGAACATGCTGGCCATGACACCCCAGAACACTTCCGGATGCTGGGTCATCATCATCGGACCGGGCTGCACTCCTTGAATAATCAGCGCGCCCATCAGCAATGCTGTCACCGCATTGCCGGGCAACCCGAGCGACAGCAGTGGCACCATGCCGCTGGCAACCGCCGCGTTGTTCGCCGACTCCGGTCCGGCCAGGCCTTCGATCGCGCCTTTGCCGAATCGCGTCGGATCGTCAGCGATACGTCGCTCCATCGCATACGACATGAACGATGCCGTCACCGGCCCGCCGCCCGGGATAACGCCGAGCACGAACCCGAGGCCGGAGCCGCGCAAGATCGGTTTCCATGACGCTTTCCAGTCTTGCCAGCCCGGCAGCAGATTGCGGATGCGGGTGGCGACGACTTCGTTCTTGATGATGCTTTCGACGTTCAGCAAAATTTCGGAAACGCCGAACAGACCGATCACAACGGCAACCAGGTCGAATCCGGCGCTCAGGTCCACCGAGCCGAAGGTGAAGCGTTCCTTGCCGTCGACCAGATCGGTGCCGATGGTGGCCAGGAACAAGCCGAGGCCGATCATCATGATGCCCTTCAGCGCGCCACCCTGAATCATCAGCACCGTGCATACCAGTCCGAGCAGCATCAGTGCGAAGTTTTCAGGCGGGCCGAAGGTCAGCGCTGCTGACGTCAGCATG
>JAQGMD010000230.1 GCA_028292565.1 Burkholderia sp.
GATTGCGACATTCCCCGCCGCTTGCAGAAGGCCGCGGTCGTTATTGAGTTCCTGACCGTGCGTATCGATATCAAGCTTGCCGGCGGTCGATGCAGTAATGCCGCTGTTGTTGTTGTTGAAGCGCGCACTGTTAATCCGCACATCGCCGCTCGATACGATCTGGCCCGCCGTGTTATCCAGTCCGCCTGCGTTGACGGCAAGCGCGCCTCCTGCACCAATCGTGCCCTGGTTGTTGGACAGCGCACCGGCGGCCAGCGCCAGCGTCACATTTCCGCCCGCGACGATGCTTGATTTGTCGTTGTTGAGGCTGCCGCCCTGAATCTCGACATTGCCGCCCGCCGCGATTGTCGATGCGATACTGCCGGCTTTGTTCACTATCGCGCCTGCCTGCAGGCTTGCATCGCCGCCGGCGAGCAAGCTGCCGCCGCTATTGTCGAGAGTGCCGCTCGCGACGACCGAAGTCGTTCCATTACTTTGTGTGACACCGGCCAGCCGTACATTTCCCGTGCTGCCAATCCGGATGTCCTGCTTGGCATAGCTATGTTGCAGGCTCAGGTCGCCGTTCGCCGACAAGACAAGGTTGCCCTGCAGGGCTGCCGTTCTGCCCGTACTGTTAACGCCCACGCCCTGCTCAGTTGACATCAGATAGACCTGGTTGGCGTACATACCGCCGAGGTCCTTGATGTCAATCGCAAAGCGCGGTGCTGTACCCGCACCGGCTTGCGCTGCTGCCTGCAATGTCCCGTACAGCACCTGGTTTGCGCCCGCGATGACATTCAGATTTTTCGCCCAGACTTCGCCTTCAATGACGAAGCCGCGCGCAATCAGGTCGAGTTGTTCCAGATTGGTGGCATTCAGGCCGCTGCCGGCGATGGTCAGTTGGCCCTGACGCACATCGAAGCCGTTGATCGAACCATCGCTTCCGAATTGAGGCCGCCCGGTGGTCAGGCTGGCGCGGTCGGCGTTCAGGAAACCGCAACCATCGCAGGTAATGCCGTTCGGGTTTGCGACAACAATATCCGCGCGCCGTCCGGCCACTTCGATCGTGCCACGCAGCTGCGAGGGATTTCCGCCGACAACTTCATTCAGGATGATGCGCGCCGGTGTCGGTCCGAGTTGCAGGTTGCCGGTGATCCAGCCGCCCTGCTGCGTCTGTACATTGGTCGGGCTGTTGTTGAGGATCAGGCCATTCTGATTGACGTTGAATTGATCGTACTGGTTGCGGGATACGCCTGCCTTGCTGGGCGGAGCAATATGCACAATCGGTACGCCGTTGCGGGCAGCATCGAGAATCGGGCGCTGGCCTGCCGGGGCGCTGGAGCTTGCAGTGGTCTGCGCATAAGCCGGTAATACCGATAGTGCGCTCTGCAATACAAGCAGGGAGGCCATGGTCAGCGCCATGCAGCGCACCCACTTCCTGCCGCCGAGATGGACGTAGGAGGACGGCACGGCATCGTATGCGTCGTTTGTATGGCGCGCCTGTCGTCTTTGCTTGTTCATGGCTTTCCTCGATGGATCGGGGGTTTTGTTGTGTTTGTCGTGCTGCTTAAAATGCGTAGGTCGCCGACAGGTACGGGTTCCAGTGCGCGGTCTGGAAACCCGCTGGTTTGTATAGGGGCGTAGCGAGCGAAAGGTCGAATTGCATGCTCTTCCACTTGCCGCGCAATCCAAATGCCGCGCCGGCAAGTTTGGTACCGGCCAGATTGATGTCGCTCGGTCCCCATACGCGGCCAAGATCGATGCCGATGAAGCCCGCAGTGTCGACACCGTCGATGGTCTTGAGCGGCATGGAGAAATCGTTGCGGATGAAATAACCGCTCTCGGCGAGGAGCACTGTTCTGCCGTCGAACCCACGGACGGAGAAGCGATTGCCGATGGCGATCTGGTCAACCGATAGCGTCGCGTCGCGCGTATGTTGCGCCCTGAGAGTCGCGTTGTACTGGAGCGGTGTGCCGCCGACATTGAACGGCTGGTTGTAGCCCGCGGATAGCACCCACATCTGCGGTCGCAAAGTGAGTCCACCGTCGGCCGCCGTCGGCAGATCCTCCTGTGCATTCCGCCATGGCATGCCGCGGCGATAACCGAGTTCGAAGTCCACGGCGGCATCGCCTGTCAACTGCTTGTAGGTCACCCCGGTTTCCAAACTGCTGGTGCGCCTGCGCTGTACGATCAGCTCGACGTCATCGAGAAAACTATTGGTACGGCGCGTTCCTGCCGCGGCATAGATCCCGGCCTTGGCCGCGCTGGTGCGTAGCATCAGCCGGTGCCAGCGAACCTCGGAAGATTCGCTCTTTCCGCTCGAGAGGAACTGCACGGTCGTACCCTGTACCGCTTGCGCGAAACGGTTGCGGCTTCGACTGAGCGTGAAGGTGTTGTAACGCCAGGGGATGCTGTAATTGAATGCGAGACTCTGGCTGCGGTGATCCGGCGTCACCTGTTCGGCATTGGTGTTTGCCGATAGCGACAGGATGTCGTTGATGCCGAGCGGGTTATCGAGCGATAGATAGCTCGACAATTGCGCTGCTCCCAATGTCTCGCTGCCGGAATTGTCCAGGGTAACGCCACCGCGGATGCGGTTCGATAAACTGCCGGATTGGCGCACGATTCTGACGATGCTGGTGTCCGGCTCGGCGCCCGGTTCCAGTTCGGTCACGACCGAATGGCTGGGCACCCGCCTCATTTGCTCAACGCCCTGCTCCAGGTCGCGCACATTGAGGACGTCGCCACGGCTCACGGGAAACGCATTCCACCATGTACCCCATGCGTCATCGGGCGACCTTGCCTCATCGGCCCTGGTCATCATCACGTCGGCGACGCGGCCGACATGCAGCTGGAAAGTCAACACGCCCTCTTTGAGATTCTGCTGGGGAAGTGAGACGCGGCTGGTGACATAACCCAGCTCAATCAGCGTGGCGTCCAGCGTCGCGGCGATCTGGCGCAGGCCGCCCACGCCGACGCAGTGATTGAGGTGGGGTTGCGCCGCGCGGAGCAGCCAGTGAAAGCGTCTTGCGCCGGGACCGGCCAGCTTGATGTCATTGACGAGGAAGCACGGAGTTTCCACGGGCAGAACATTTGAAACGGTGACCGGCTCGCGCGATTGGAGCACGTCGGACCGTGGTTGCATCTGCTGTTGCAATTCGCGGGCGCGATCTTCCTGCCGGCGCAGGGCCTCTTCGGCGATCTGTGCGGGCGAAGCTGCGCCGCTCGTCTGAGCGCCGGTGATGCCGGGTGCGCTGACGAGAGTAAGCAAGACGAGAGACGAGGCGCAGAGAAATGGTGAGCTCGCCATCGGGAGTGACGACAGAGCCGGCTGGCGAACACCGGGTTGTCGGGTAGCGAGATAGTTTTTTTGACGCTTGTTCATTCGGTTAACCAGTCGTTTCTCTGTGTTTGCCCGCTCAAAGCGGGTGGGCACTCGGCGCCATTCGGCCAATTGACGATTTGCGATTAATTCATTCCGCACTTTGTCAATATCGTATTGACATTGCATCAACGAAACAAGTTGTATCGATGAAATACAACGCTTTGAAAATTCAAAATTGATTGCTGATCGGCTTTTACTGCCGCACGAAAAGAAGCGCCATTTCCGCTGGCCGGGTCAAACGCGACCGAAACGCGCTCTGCCTGTCAGCACGTCAATTTGGGTGATTGAAATGGGATGAAACGATCCAATGAACACGTGAAACGCGTTCGTGCGACTGGACCGAATGGCAGACGAAAGTGAGCGCTTTTGTTCAGTCAATGAACAAAAGATGGTGGGCCGCAGCCGATGACTGCGGCGCGTGGGGGACGATTATGTAGGCGACCGGATTAACGGGAAGCCGATCGAGGCGCTATTCATTGTGCTCTGCAGAATGGTGCTATTACGGCCGGGGTGGCATGCAAGTGGGGGCCCGTAAGTTTGGGCTGGAGATGGCGCGGAAAGGTTATCCTTGGCAGACACTACCCGCTTATTTAATCCGACCGGCTCGGCGGTGGCTCTGCGATCGCCGCCCTCTTTCCCAAAATAGCGTTCTGCGCCTTCGTCTGTCGGCGCTTTTCGCGGATCGCATAAATGGTTGTCGTGCTGGGTGATGCATGTCCCAGGTTTTGCTGCAGCACGTCGAGCGGCGTACCGGCCGCGACCGAATGCGTGCCATGCGTATGACGCAGCCAATGTGTACTGGCAGACACCAGCCGCTGCGCGGCTTCAGTGTCCGTCACGGTCAGGACAGCGGCGCAGGCGGAGAAGAAATTCTTTAGCTGGGTGTACAGCGTTCCGGGCGCGATCCCTGTTTTCGGGTCGACTGCCAGGGTGACTGCCGGCGACCAGGGCGCTCGCGCGGCGACGTCGACCGCTTTGCCGAGCAAGAAAGCGCCATGATTGGACGCGTGTTAGGGATTCGGATCCAGACCGCGCGCGACCAGGTATTGCGACAGTTCACCGATCACGTCGAGCGGTACAGGCACTCCCCGTTCCGTCTCACCTTTGCCGATCACCGTCAGCTCCCACCTTGCGACCGGCTTGTGGTCACCGGCGTCCGCGCGGTGGCTCACCCATTTCAGGTGATCGACCCTGGCCGCCACCGCTTCGGTCAACCGCAGGCCGGTCGCGTAGAAGAAGTGCAACGCGAAGCGCAACCGGTGATTGGCCGACGTGTCCGGCAGTTGAGCGAGCTGCTGTTCAATGAAATTCCACTGGGCCTGTGTAAAGCTGCGCTTTTGGTCGATGCGCGTGGCTGCTTTCGGTGCGGCGACCGCGTTCCAGGGATTGCCGATCAGGTATCCCTGCATCAGCCCCGACATTGCCAACAGATGGCACCAGATTTTTCCCATCCTTAATGAAGCGCAAGTTGCCTCGTTGCGCGAATATGGTCAACCGGACGTGCGGTAGACGACTCTGAAGTCATCGTCATCGACGAACAGGCGCTGCGAACTCTCGTTGTTACCGAAGCGGAGCTCAGCGAAACGATCATGCGTGCCTTCATCCTGCGGCGCGTCGCGCTGATCCAGGACCAGCACGGCGGCGTGATCCTGATCGGAT
>JAQGMD010000248.1 GCA_028292565.1 Burkholderia sp.
TCTGGCGATTCCCCTGGTCACTTTGCAATAATGCACAGTGACCGGGAACAGGGGTTCGCCGGGAAGCAAGACTCGGTACGCTTCCGATTGATCTTTATCAAACAGGACCGGGTCGGGTTTCACTACCTTTCCGCTGATACAACCCGATCAGATCAACCTGTTCGAGAATCTCCCCCTCCATCTCCTGCAGCAGCCTGGCCCTGTTCGGCGTACCAAGATCGGGCAGCACCGTTTTCAACGCATAAAGCCGGAAAAAATAGCGATGACGCCCGATTGGAGGGCAAGGCCCTCCGTAGCCGGTGCGATGCCAGTCATTCCTGCCTTCCAGCGTGCCCGGCGGCAGTTCGCTGGATTTCACCGCCTCTTTCAGTCCGGCGGCATCGGGGGGAATGTTGTAAAGCACCCAGTGCGTCCAGATCCTTTGCGGCGCTTCCGGGTCGGGTGCGTCGGGATCTTCGACTATCAGCGCCAGGCTCAGCGTAGTGACGGGAAGGTCCGACCAGGAGAGAGGCGGGGAAACATCATCGCCGTCGCATGTATATTTCGGCGGAATATCGTCACGGTGTTTGAATGCGGTCGAGGTTAACCTCATGCTCATCGTCCATCCTTTCGACTGCTGTACGGGGCCTTGATGCAGTTTAGTCGGTAACCCACCGGCCACGAACCGATATGGAAGATCGTTTCTGGGTATACTTCCTCCTCTGCCCAAGTGATTCTCCGGAAGAAGTTCGTCCATGCGCAACAACCCCCATCTCACTTCTCTGCTCCTGGCGGCCCTGTCTGTCTATGCTCTCTCCGCCTGCTCGACGATGCCGTCGACCACAAAGCAGGAAAGTTATCAAAATTTCCAGACCGAGTTCGCGTCGACCAACGTCTACTCCCGCTCCTTTCCCGGATCCGGGGTGGAAACCTGCGAAGCTGCGCGACGGGCGCTGCTCAGCCAGGGCTATTTGATCCACGAAGCGAATGCATCGCTGGTAAAAGGCCGCAAAAACTTCCAGCCTGACAGCGAAGTCCATCTGCAGATCGAATTCCATGTTGTCTGCGCCACGAATACCAAAGGCAGCAACAGTACGACCTTGTTTGCCAATGCGGTACGTGACCGGTATTCGCTCAAGAAGAGCAGCAATTCCGCCAGCGTGGGTGTAGGGGTCCTGGGCTCACTGTCCTTGCCTTTCGGCTCGACCGATGACTCGCTGGTCCGGGTCGCAAGCGAAACCATCCCCGCAAGGCAGTTTTACGATCGCTTTTTCGAGCTGGTCGAGGGATATCTCGACTACGCCGCGACCACCCCTGTGGAATCAAGCGGAAGCAAGGATGCTCCGCCCACAACGAAACCGGAAGCGGAAGGGGAAGGGGGAGACTGACCGCACCCAGTCATGGTGAGTGCGCCTCCTCGGCGATGAAGCAATGCACTGGGCGATCCTGCGCAATGCGCTGGGCGAAACGCCAGTTCCCTCGGCGTTCGTGTCGTGAACCCGCAATTAACCGCACCCTGGCGGGATTGCTTACATGCGCAGTCGGCATGCTGCCGGCTGCGGTGGCGTTGGCCATGCCGCCCGCCGATGTCGAGGCAGGCCGGCAAGTCTATACACGCTGTCTGGCCTGCCATGCCCTTTCCCGCGACCGTACCGGTCCCCGTCACTGCGGTTTATTCGGACGCCGCGCGGGTGGCGTGCGCGGCTTCGACTATACCGACGCGATGAAACGCTTCGGCATCATCTGGACCGAAAAGACGCTTGATCTTTTTCTCGCTGATCCGGTGAAGGCGGTCCCCGGAACCTCTATGGGCTATGCCGGCGTCACGGACGGGAAAGAACGTGCGGACCTGATTGCGTATTTGAAGCAGGCCGGGGAATCTTCCGAATGCACGAAATGACAGCACCGTGACATGCAACGAGCGCCATCGGCACGACGAGTTGTGAGTAAACCCCGGCACTTGCGCCCGCAATCGCCCTCGTAGGCGTCCGACCTACAAACATTATGACGCTTCCACTACATCACATGGATGTGATCCCCGATAGCGATTTCCCGTTAAGGCGGCGATACTTGAAGTAATCTCGTGTCTGTCCGCCCCGGGTTGCCTTCATCGGCCCCGGGAGCGTCCATTTGCCGGTGCGGCGGATTGTCATCCGGTTGAAAACTCATTTGGGAAAACAGTGTCCGCAATTAAAAGGAACAACGTAAGAATCTCCGGATCCGGTCAGCAAGGTATGGTCTTTGCCCATGGTTACGGCTGTGACCAGGCCATGTGGCGGGCCGTGGCGCCCGCCTTTGAAGCGGAATACAAGGTAGTCTTGTTCGACCAGGTCGGTCTCGGCGGTTCCGACCACTCCCGGTATGATTTCGACAAGTATGGAACGCTGCAGGGATATGCGAGCGATGTGCTCGAAATCTGCGACGAACTCGCGCTTGCGGATGCGATATTCGTCGGTCATTCGATCGGCGCGACCATCGGCATGCTTGCGGCCATCCGGTCGCCCCGGACCTTCGCAAAGCTGGCCCTGGTCGCCCCTTCGCCATGCTTTATCAATGATGAGGGCTACACGGGCGGCTTCAGCAGGAGCGATATCGACGACCTGCTGGCGCTCCTCGACAGCAACTACCTTGGCTGCTCTTCGACGATGGCGCCGGCCATCATGGGCAATCCGGATCGCCCCGAGCTTGCCAGCGAACTGACCACCAGCTTCTGCCGGTCTGACCCTGAAATCGCAAAGCATTTCGCGAGTGTTACATTTCTTTCGGATGTGCGGGCGGAGCTCCGCCTGCTGGTCCAGCCTGCGCTGGTGCTTCAGTGCTCGGAAGATCCCATTGCGCCACGGGCAGTCGGAGAATACATGCATGCCCGGTTGCCCGACAGCCGGCTCGTCCTGATCGACACCGACGGGCACTGCCCGCATATGAGCGCGCCCGCAGAGACCATTGCGGCAATCAAAGCCTTTCTGTAGACGGCCATACCATGCGAACAGGCAGCACACCCGGGCAGGAGTCGCTCCAGCCGATAGAAGAACGTGCGGAGGATATTTATGAAAACGCGCCGTGCAGCCTCCTTTCCGTTTTGCCGAACGATCTCATCATCAAGGCAAACCAGACCTTCTTCGCGTGGACCGGCTACGCCGAGGCTGAAGTCATCGGTCGAATGCGGTTCAACGACTTGCTGACTCCGGCCGGCCGCATCTTTCACCAAACACGATTCGGCCCGGTTCTGCAGTTGCAGGGATCCGTCGAGGAAGTCGCCCTCGAGATCCTGTGCAAGGACGGAAAACGCCTACGCGTTTTTTTCAGCGCCATCCTGAAAAGCGACGGCGACGGGCAGCCCCTCGTGAGGCGGATAATCCTGTTTCATGCAAGCGACCGACGCCGCTATGAGGAAGAATTGCTGGCCGCCCGAAAAAAGGCGGAATCGGCGAGTGCGGAACTGCGCGAACTGAACCGGCAACTGATACAAAGCAACGCCGCCCTGCATGAACAGGGTGAGCGCCTGCGCGTCACCCTGACCTCCATAGGCGATGGTGTCATTGCGACCGATACGGCCGGCAGAATCACCTATATGAATCCGGTCGCTGCGCGGCTCACCGGCTGGGGCGAGCATGAGGCGATCGGGCTTCCCTTGCCCGAGGTGTTTCATGTGGTCGACGATGACTCCGGCGGCATTGCGCCGAACCCGGTGGATCTGCTCTTGCGCGGCGAGGAAGCACGCGCGCTGGACCATATGACCCTGCTCAGGCGGGACGGTGAACGGCTCTCGGTCAAGGACTCGGCCGCGCCGATCCGTGACGAACAGGACCGCGTGATAGGCGTGGTGCTGGTTATCCGGGACGTTTCCCAGGCCCGCGCTATGGCTGCCAAAATCAGCTATCAGGCAACTCACGACGCGCTGACCGGCCTGATCAACCGTCGCGAATTCAACCGCCGCGTCGAACTGGCGTTGGAGTCTGCGCGGCTGGAGGACGCTCAGCATTCGCTGCTGTACCTGGACCTGGACCAGTTCAAGGTGGTGAACGATACCTGTGGACACGGCGCCGGCGATGAATTGTTGCGGCAATTGTGCGTCGTCCTGCGAAGCAAGCTGCGCAAGGGCGATACGCTGGCGCGCCTCGGCGGCGACGAATTCGGTGCGCTGCTCGCGCATTGTGCGGGCGAACAGGCTCTGCAAGTTGCGGACACAATGCGGAAAGCGGTCAAGGCTTTCCATTTCGTATGGATGAACAAGGTGTTCCCGATCGGCGTGAGTATCGGCGCGGTGACCCTCGGCGACGATGGCGCCACGCCTGCCGATGTCCTGCGCATGGCCGACGCTGCCTGCTATGTGGCCAAGGACATGGGCCGCAATCGGGTTCATCTGTATGCCCACGACGACAAGGAACTGGAAAGGCGCGCAGGCGAGATGGGCTGGGTTGGCCGGATCCAGAAAGCGCTCAACGAACAAAGGTTCGAGCTGTATTCACAAAAAATCATCGCGCTCGGGGAGAACGCGCCGGGCGATGCGCATTACGAAGTGCTACTGCGATTGCGCGACGAGAACGGGAACATGGTGTCCCCGATGGCGTTCATCCCGGCAGCGGAGCGTTACGGCTTGATGCCGAAGATCGATCGTTGGGTGATCACGAATGCGTTCAGCCGATATGCAGCGCATTATCGACAAGGTGCATATAGTGCGCAGTGTGCGATCAATCTTTCTGGAACGACGATCAGCGATACCGGCTTCCTCGGCTTTTTAAGGTGCGAGTTCAAGCGGCACGCCGTTCCGCCGGACCGCATCTGCTTCGAGATCACCGAAACAGCGGCGATCGCCAACCTGACCCGGGCGGCAGCGCTGATGGACGAACTCAAAGCCATGGGATGCCGCATCGCGCTGGATGATTTCGGCAGTGGTATGTCATCGTTCGCTTACCTCAAGCACCTTCCTGTCGACTACCTGAAAATTGACGGCGGCTTCGTCAAGGATATCGTGGACAACCCGATCGACCGTGCAATGGCCGAATCGATCAACCACATCGGCCACGTGATGGGCATCAAGACCATTGCGGAGTTCGCGGAGAACGACAGCATCCTCGATGAATTGCGCAGGATAGGCGTCGACTTTGCGCAGGGGTATGGCGTCGAGAAGCCCCGGCCGATGTCCGGCGGCGGGCAA
>JAQGMD010000275.1 GCA_028292565.1 Burkholderia sp.
AAGTGGATCGAGCGCACCGAGCGGTAGCCGGCAATGTGAATGGACGTCAGGCCCATGCCAGACCTCTAGCTTGTTCGGATCAAGGCCAGCGTACTTCGGGCGGCATCGAGGAGAGGATAGAGTTCACATTTCCGCCTGTCCGCAGCCCGAACATCGTGCCCCGGTCATAAAGCAGGTTGAATTCCACATACCGCCCGCGCCGGTAGGCCTGGAAGTCGCGCTCGCGTTCACCGTAAGGGAGGTCCTTGCGCTGATTGAGAATCGGCAGGTAGGCATCGATGAAGTGATCGCCGACGCTTTGCATCATCGCAAAGCTTTGCTCAAACCCGAGCGCATGGAAATCGTCGAAGAAAATGCCGCCTATGCCACGCGGTTCCTGGCGGTGCTTCAGGTAGAAATAGTCGTCGCACCATTTCTTGAAGCGCGGATACAGGTCGCCACGGAAGGGCGTAAGCGCATTGCGGCACGTTTGATGGAAGTGCTGCGCATCTTCCTCGAAGCCATAGTAAGGCGTCAGGTCCATGCCGCCACCGAACCACCAGACCGGTTCCTGGCCTTCCGCGATTGCAGTGAAGAACCGCACGTTCATGTGGACCGTCGGTGCGTAGGGATTGCGGGGGTGCAGTACCAGCGACACACCCATCGCTTCCCAGCTGCGGCCTGCAATTTCCGGCCGATTGGCTGCGGCGGACGGCGGCAGGCTCTTGCCGCTGACATGGGAAAAACCGACGCCGCCGCGCTCGAATACGTTGCCTTCCTCGAGTATGCGCGAACTGCCGCCGCCCGCGATGCTGCTCACTCCTTCCGGGCGCTCCCAGCCATCGACGATGAATTGCTTGCCGTCGACTTGCTCCAGCGCGGCAATGATGCGCGCCTGGAGGTCGAGTAAATAGGTTTTGACGGCAGATGGGGAGGGAGGCGGTTGAATCACGGCATATAGGACAAATAAGAATAGGCGGAATTGTACCCCGTGCCTTCACCATTCCGCCCGAGAATGCCGCTCGCCTCCCTTTTGGTTGTCAAATTACTCAAACTCGACAGACTTGATGCTGATTGCGAGTTTTCTCGTGTCGTCGTTCAGGCCAAGTTTCTTTGGAGATACCGCATCAGGCAGCCTGAAACGCAGATGAATCAGCCCCGCCGGCCTCGTGGGGATCTCAACTTCGAGGGTTTTCGACTCGCCCTCCGCTACGTACTTAAACTCTTTCGGTTTCGCGCCGTTCAAGGAAACCAATAGGTGTTGGGAATGTCCGCGAAATGCGAAAGCGGTTGTAACAACGCGCATCCGGGTCGGCGTTCCATTTCCGCCGCCTGAAAGGAAGCAGGCGAATGACGCCTCGGTGCCATCGGTCCATCTGCCATGATGCTCCGCCGTACTGAAACCCTTTATGGTGGATGAAGGCAAGCCGTGCGGGTTGGAAAAGTCGAGATAACGAGGGCAGCGAACCATGACTGCGACGGCTTCGGGTTCAGTCAGCGCGATGTAGATCGGCGAAGTTGGGGGCGGAAGTGCGGCGAGCCGGCCCACTAGCAACTCGTTCACCTTTTCATCGGAATAGGGACATTCCGTGCCATTCACCTTGCGCCGACCTGGCCCGGGGAATACGAGAATTTTCCTGCAGCCGGGACCGACAATCGCGACCGCGTCGGTCAGGGCCGATATTTCGCCCATGCCGCCATATCTTTCAGCAAATATCTCGGCAGGGGGGTCATAAAGAAAAGGCGCATTCCTTTGCAGATACAGCGATACCGGAGAAGGGGTTGTGTGGGCCTGGGGTATCCGGGGATGGTTGAGCCGTAACGTATGGGAAAAGGAAAACAGGCATGCGAGCAACAACATGATCCTTAGCCACCGCAGGTCTCTCGCCGCATCCAGAACGGCCATAAGCAAAGGAAAGAACAAGGGGATGTACCACAGCCCATATCTCGCCGGACCGGGTGTCGCTCCGGAATTCAAGTTCGGCGTGGAAGACTGGGCGAGCAGGTTGATGAACAGGTAAGCCGCAAAGAATAAAAAAAGAAAGGCATGCTCCTTTGACTTTTTTCCCGTTCGATAGATCAACACGCTAAAGAACAGGATCGCCAGCCCCAGGGGCCAGTTCGGCAGTAATCCGAGGTCCGGATCGAAAAGCCAGACGTACATCAGGGAGGCATTCCCCCCCACCTCCGCGCCTCCCGCGAGTAGCTGGGGCGTGATCACGCCATATCGTGACAGGTAGTACAAGGGATGAAGCAGGATGAAGAGGCAGGCAAGCATCGCACATGCCACGCTTGCAGGACTCGACCGGGAATGGCACGCGCTTTTCGGACTCAGGAAATGAATTGCGAACGGAACAGCCGCGACGCCCGCAAAGCTGATGTTTTGTGTCGATGCGATCGCCAGAAACAATGCGGAGAGGATGTAATTCCTGCTCAGGAAACTGACAACCGCTGACAGTGTCAGGCAGAAAGTAAAAAACTCGGTATGAACTTTATCCACATACCAGGCCATCGGCGACATGATGAAAAGCGCCACAACCCCAACAAGGCCTTTGAATTGAAAGTGCCTCCAGACGATCACCGCGGCAAGGCTGAACAGCAGGCAGTGCGTCACGATGAACGCTGCATGGGCCGACAGCCGGATATGGATAATGGATGCCAATCCACTTACCAATGCGGCCATTGCGCTGTATAGCCAGAAGTGGTTGAAGTCGGATGTGGCGCCAACGCGTAATGCGGGAAAAGCCTCCTGGAGCCATTCAATAGTGACGAAACCCGCTATTTCGCCCGATTTCGCGAGCCCGGCGACGGCGCTCCAGCTGGCGTCGGTCATGAACGGCCGCAACGTGTCTTTCCATGCAAAATACATCGCATAGTATTCACCGGCATCGCCTACCAGCATCGGCTGCAGGAAAGCGGTCAGCGAAAATGTCAGCGCAATGCCAAGCAATATCGCGGCCACGGGCGGGGGCGGAAATGCCGCATACCGTACCGACCAGCGTAATTCGCTTGCGTCTTTCATAGGCTATCCTCGCCGGAGTTTATCCAGAATCGTTCTGGCCGCGTTCGCTCCCTCTCGAATCGCGTAGTTCGTTCCCCTGTCCTCCGGATAAACCTGAGCCATCGTCGACACTATCGCGTTCTTGAAAGGGGTGTCCTGGCCAGGAACGTGCCGGGAGTAATTCCGCCCGGTCACCGGTTGCGCGTATTCTGCTCGCCATACCCGGTAGTCTTCGACCCAGCAGCGATCAAACTCCGGGAACATGCGCTTGAGGTGTTCCAATGCGAATTCCAGATATAGATCATCCGCATAAGACCAGACCGGGTCTTCCCTGGCGAGGTAACGGGAAAGGAATACGATGTGCTTTCCCTCGTAGTTTTCCGGACGATCGAAGTTTGTATGCTCGATCACGCCCACGAAAGGAAATCCGGGGTCATTGACATTGAGCCAGTAAGTGTCGGAGAGGCTGCGATCCAGTTGCAGGACGAGACAGACGTTGCCGAGGTAGTTGATGCGCCGAAGTGACTGTATCCATTCCGGATCCGCACTACCGTCAAAAATGTCTGCAATGATGGGGAAGGCGGGCGTCAATAGAAACTCGCGGGCACATGCCTCGCCGGTGGTTGTGACGAGAGCGTGAACCCGGCCATTTTTTTCTTTCGCAGTCGTCACTCGCGTGCTGTATCGAATCTCGCCGCCGTTTTTGCAGATTTCGTTCGCTACGGCGTGTGCCAGCCGGCCGAATCCACCTTTGAAGTAAGCGAGTTGTTCGCCACCGTGCTTGTCACGCGTGCTTCCTCGTAGAACCAGTTTCTTCCAGAACCAGACGGCATTGACCTGCTCGGCATGGACCGAAAATTTGGACTGAATCAGCGGTTCCCACACGATGCGGAAGACATTGCGGCCGCAAAGCGGTTCCAGCCACTCACGGATCGAAAGATGTTCGATGGTCTTCCAGTCCTTGATCCGGCGCACCTGGAACACCAACAGGCCAAGGCGAATCCGGTCGATCAAAGACAAGGGCGAGAACCTCAGCAAGTCGAGCGGAGTCGACAGTCGCCACATGCGGCCGTTGTAATACATGCCGGTGCGCGATGGCAGGGTGAGCACCTGGTCCTCGAGTCCCAGCTCTTTGACCAGCCTGGGCACATAGGCATCGTTGTTGAACCAGTGGTGATAAAACTTTTCGACGGTGACGCCATCACGGAATTCGAAGGCTCCCGCCAATCCACCCGGTGCGGCATCGGCCTCCAGGATCAACACTTTTTTCCTGGCGCGCATCAGGTCGAGGCCTGCGGTCAGTCCTGTGAATCCGGCGCCGACGATGACAACGTCGTACTGGTTCGTCGCTGGCATAATCAGAGCGGCGCCTTGCGTGCCTTGAATAAGCCCGGATGGGAGAGGATGGCAATCCCGCCCGCGAGGGTGGTTGGCAACCAGACACCCAGATGGGCGAGAACCGCAAAGCTTGCCGCCTCGCCCGGCGATCCATCGAGCATCGTAATTGCGGAGTAAGCGGCGAGGTGAAAAGGTCCGACATATCCGGGCGCAGAAGGTACAAGGGTGGATAGCGTCGCAATCGCCATGATAAGGAGCGCGGAAGCGATGCCTGCATGTATTCCAAAGCCTTCGAGAAGCGCCCAGAACAGGCCAGCCTCGAAGGCCCACACCGCCACCGACAGGGAAAGCAGGAATAGCAATGTCCCGGGGCGGGACATCCGGCCAAGGCTGCTGATGAGATCCCTGGCGACATTCAATCCCGTCGCGATACGGGAACTGCCGCGCGAGTCGGCGGCTTTCTGCATGTTGGCAAGCGTCTTGCCGAGAAATGAATCGCATGCGACCACTACGAACAGTGCGGCGGCGCCCAGCACGGAAAGGATGACCGCGCTCTTGCCCAACCATTGCGGCAAGCCGACTCGCGTACTGAGCGAGAGACCAATTCCCAGGCTCAGCAAGAGCGTCAGAAGATCAAGCAGTCGTTCAAGCAGCAGGCTCGCTGTCGCTGTGACTCGTCGCACGCCGAGCGAGGAAGGGAAGACCAGCGCGCGGACGAAGTCACCGGCGCGGAACGGCAACACGTTGTTCAGCGTGATCGAGCCGAGAAATGGCGCCGCACATGTCCAGTCGTCCACGCTTGTACCCGTTGCGCGGAGCATTACCGCCCATCGATGGATGCGGATCGCGTAACCGAACGCCAGCGAGGCTACCCCGAGTGCGACAAAACGCCAATCGAGCTGGCCCAGTGCCTGTCGCAGTTCGTCGAACCTGACCTGGCGAAAAATGAGCGCGAGGCAGACGATCGCAACAATGACACCGAGCGCCTGGCGTAACCATCGCCTTATGCGTTGCGGCGCCATCTTCAGGTGTTCCACACCGCCCACGGCGCCCATCCCGACTCCCACAGGCTTTCCAGCTGCCGCTTGTCGCGCAAGGTGTCGCACGGCTGCCAGAAGCCGCGATGATGGAAAGCGGCGAGCTGGTTGTTATGCGCGAGATCCTTGAGCGGAGACTGCTCCCACGTGGTGGCGTCGCCGTCAATATAATCGATTACACCGGGTTCGAGAATGAAAAAGCCGCCATTGATCCAGCCCATTTCATCGCTTGGTTTCTCTTCGAAACTCGTTACGTGGTTTCCGGCCGCTACGTTCAAAACGCCGAAGCGGCCCGGCGGCTTAACCGCTGCGACGGTCGCGAGCTTCCCGTGTTCCCGGTGAAATTCAATCTCTGCCGGGATATCGATGTCGGACAGGCCGTCGCCATAGGTAAGGCAGAAGGTTTCATTCTCCAGGTAGCGGGCAATCCGTTTTATCCGGCCGCCCGTCATGGTTTCGGCGCCGGTATCGACCAGGGTGACATTCCAGTCTTCTGCCTGCGAGTTGAGCACACGATGATTCCCCGTACTAAGGTGAATTTCCATGTCGGCCGTGTGATGGTAGTAATTAAAAAAAAACTCCTTGATCACATAGCCTTTATAGCCGAGGCAGATGATGAAATCCTTGACCCCGTAGTGGCTGTAGGTTTTCATGATGTGCCATAGCAAGGGGCGGCCGCCGACCGCTACCATGGGCTTGGGTTTGTGGTCGGATTCTTCTGCAATGCGGGTGCCTAGTCCACCGGCAAGAATCACTGCTTTCATTGAAACGGTCCTCAACATCAAAGTTTTATTTCATCTGCCTGGAAATTAAGGCTTTGCTCAACAATCGCAATCGGTTCCGCGCGGACGATGAGGTAAATGCGCAAGAGGTACTCGCCCAGTATTCCCAGCAACAGCGACTGCAGCCCGATACCGAACAGCACAAGAATGTGGATGCTGGCCAGGCCTTGAGGAAGAACGGGCTGAAGAAGTTTCAGGAGTGCGTAGTACAGCGTGCCGATGGCGCTTAGGCCGACCAGAAGCAGCCCGGCATACGAGGCAATGCGCAGCGGAATGACGGAGTGGTTGAAAACACCGGCAAGTCCGAGCCGCATCAACTGCCAGAAACCGAATTTGCTTTTGCCTGCGATGCGCGGCGTGCGGTTATACGGAATGCCGATCTGCCTGAACCCCATACCGGCAATCAGGCCCCGGAGGTAAGGCTCCGATGATTTCACGCGTTTCAAAGCATCGATGACCTTGCGGTCGATCAGGCGAAAGTCCCCGGCATCACGCGGAATAGGGTACTCGCCGATCCTGTCGATGATCCAGTAGCCGATCTTGCGAATGTTATTCATGAGCGGCCCTTCCGGGCGCTCGCGTCGAATTCCGTAGACCACCTGATAGCCCTGTTGCCATAGATCGAAGAACTGCTCCAGCAGCTCCGGCGGGTCCTGCAGATCGGCATCTATTTGCATCACGGCGTCGCCTCGTGCATGAAGGTAGTTGGCGAGTATCGAACGCTGGAAGCCGAAATTTTTTGAAAACCGTATAGCGCGCACCCGGCTGTCGCGAGCGGCCAGCGCGGTCAATTTTTCCCAGGTCCTGTCGGACGATGCGTTGTCGGTAAACACGAACTCGAATTCGCATCTGCCCACCATGCGTATCGCCAGACGGTCCAGCCTTGCGTACAACGCGTCCATGTTATCGGCCTCGTTCAACACGGGAACGGCAACAGAAATCAAGGGAATCGTCCGGTTTAGATCGTGATACATGAGTCCGGTCCCCTGCAGCTCGCCCGATACTCGTGTACCGCCGCCGCAATTCCATCATTCATCGTAAGAGCCGGAGCCCATCCACAATGGCTTTTAAGGAGCGATGCATCGCCAACCAGGTAGGGCACGTCATCCGGGCGGAACGGCAGGGCATTAAATTGCAGCAAGCCTTGATCCGCGCCGAGCATACGCGCCGTTGCCCGCGCAAAATCGGCGACTGTGTGTCCTTTCCCTGTTGCGAGGTTGTAGATGGCGCTGGGAAGCGCGTGCCGGAGCGCGGCCTCGAGCGCGGCCATCAGACCGGCGCACGCGTCATCGATATAAACGAAGTCGCGAATCTGAGTGCCCGCGGAAAGCCGGACGGGACGGCCGGCAGTCAGGTTTTGCAGCAAGGACGGTAACAGGCGATAGGGGGCCTCGCCCGGCCCGAACACATTGAACAAGCGGACGACCGCCACGGGAATGTGATGGCCGGCACCCTGTGCGAGTGCCAGAATGCCGCCTGCCGCCTTTGATGCGCCGTATAACTTGCGCATCTCTAATGCCGAATGTTCGGTCAAGCTTTTTGCACCAGAAGGCCGCTGGTATTCGGCACAGGTTCCGGCCGTGACCACAGCCTTTGCTCCGTGCTTTGCCGCAATCGGAATCATCATCCCCGGCAGCAGGCTATTGATCGCCATGAGCGTTTTTTCATCACGGTCACCAGGATTGACGCCTGCTGCCGCCAGATGGAAAACAGCATCGAATGATGTGTGTCGTAACGCCCGCTCAATGTCTGCCGATTCCAACAGAAGCGTCTCGATCTCCTCAGCGCCGGCGATATGGCAAGCACGACGGCCGACAGCCAGTACCGAGTCGCCACGAGAAATCAGGTGTGCCGCCAGTCTTCGGCCAATGAAACCCGTCGCGCCGGTGAGCAGGATACGCATGGCTTCATCCCTCCGCTTCTGCCCCTGCCGTGCGCCACGCTTCCAATTGCATCATGGACAAGTCACGAATGGTGCGGGGATTCCTGTAATATTCGCGATACCAGACGGCTGTCTCTGCAATCGCTCTGTCGGTATCCCATGCCGGAAGCCAGCCGAGCACATTGCGCGCCAGTGAACTGTCCAGCGTCAGGTAGTGTGTTTCGGGAAGCGGATTTTCCGTGTATTCCAGATCCGGGCGCGCCCAATGCCGTGAGAGTCCTTCCAGAACTTCGCTTACAGTAAAGCCTCGATGATCGAGCGGCCCGAAATTCCATGCGCGTGCATGCTGCTGTGGGCGTTCAGCCAGCCCGGCAAGCAACATCAGGTAGCCGTGTACCAGCGCCAGCACATGTTGCCAGGGGCGTACCGCATCCGGATAGCGCAAGGTAAGGCGAGAGCCGGACATGACCGCGCGCACGAAGTCGGGGATCAAGCGGTCTTCCGACCAGTCGCCGCCTCCGATAATGTTTCCCCCGCGCGCCGCAGCAATCGCCAGTCCTGTCCCGTCGGTTTTTCCAAAACAGGCGCGGTAGCTGTCGATGATCATTTCAGCAGCGGCTTTCGAAGCGCTGTAGGGATCTTTCCCGCCTAAGGGATCGCTCTCCCTATAGGGCCAGGGACCGTCGTTATTCTTGTAGACCTTGTCGGTTGTGACGCATACGGCGGCGCGCACCGACGGAGTCAGGCGCGCCGCTTCCAGAACGTGAGCAGTGCCGACGGCATTGACCGCAAAGGTCGGAACCGGCTGCCGGTAAGAGAGCCGTACCAGCGGCTGGGCCGCGAGGTGCAATACCAGCTCGGGCTCGAAATGATCGAAGAATGCTTGCAGCTTTGCATGGTCGCGAATGTCCCCATACTCTGAAACGATTTCCCGATGAATGCCGGATTCCAGGTAGAGCGACGGGCTGGTATCGGGAGGCAGGGAATAACCCGCGAGGCGCGCGCCGAGGGACTTTAACCATAAACACGACCAGCTCCCCGTGAAGCCGGTGTGGCCCGTGATTAATACCCGCTTTCCCGCCAATGCGCGCTCAAACCTGAGCAAACAATTCATGTTCATAGCCAGTGGGACTGTTCGCGATGCGGCTGCTTCCATGAAACCAAAACGCGCCGGAGCATCGCACCCGTCAGTTATATATAGACTGCGGGGCTTGTCCAACTTTGTGACGTCGCAAACGTCGCCTAACTCAGGAGAGTTTCCTTGTTAGTAACTGATGCTGTTATGAAGGTCGGACCAAGCCGGACCAATTCGCGATGTATCTTGCGAAAGCGCATCGCTGCGGAACCTTGATGATCGCGCGCAGGAAGAAAACGAAGGGGGAATGGAGGTAAGAGGGGGTTTTTGTGCGACGACATTGTGCAGTCCGGGCCGGCGCGTCCCGTTCAAAGGCGCGCCCGCTCCGGACAGCAGGTTACTCAGCTATGCCGCTTCAGCGCGCGCCATCCGATGTCGCGGCGGAACTGTGCGCCATTGAAATGGATCTTGTCGACGGCTTCGTAGGCATGCTTTTGCGCTACCTTGACGCTGTCGCCCAGTCCTACCACGCACAGCACACGGCCACCTGAAGTGGTGAGTTGTTTGGCGTTCAATGTTGTGCCGGCATGGAAGGTGACACAATCGACAGTCTCTTCCGGAATGCCCGTGATCACATCATCCCTGACTGGCGCGTCCGGATAGCCGGCAGCGGCCATCACCACGCCGAGCGCGGTACGGCGGTCCCATTCCAGTTCAACCGCCTCGAGCGTGCCGTTGACTGCGTGTTCCATCACGGTCACGAGATCGGTTTTCAGGCGGGCCATGATCGGCTGTGTTTCCGGATCGCCCATACGGCAATTGAATTCCAGCGTCTTCGGGTTGCCTTTGGCATCGATCATCAGCCCGGCATACAGGAAGCCGGAGAACGGAATGCCGTCCTTGGACATGCCGAGTACGGTCGGGTTGATGATTTCGCGCATCACGCGCGCATGGATTGCCGGTGTGACGATCGGTGCCGGCGAATAGGCGCCCATACCGCCGGTGTTCGGACCTTCGTCATTGTCTTTCAGGCGCTTGTGGTCCTGGCTGGTGGCCAGCGGCAGTACGTTCTTGCCGTCCACCATGACGATGAAACTGGCTTCCTCACCCTCGAGGAATTCTTCAATGACGACGCGCGCGCCGGCATCGCCCAGTTTATTATCCGACAACATCATGTCGACCGCGGCATGCGCTTCATTGAGCGTGGTCGCGACCACCACGCCTTTGCCCGCGGCCAGGCCGTCGGCCTTGATCACGATCGGCGCACCTTTCTGGTCGATGTATTTATGCGCTGCCTGGACATCGCTGAAGGTCTGGTAATCCGCGGTCGGAATCCGGTGGCGCTTCATGAAAGCCTTGGCGAAATCCTTCGAGCTTTCAAGTTGTGCGGCTTCCTTCGTCGGCCCGAAAATTCTCAGGTTGTATTCGCGGAAGAG
>JAQGMD010000224.1 GCA_028292565.1 Burkholderia sp.
GTTTTGGAAAAGAAGGAGACTGAGGTGTCGGCGTTGTTCATCGCGGCGGCGCTCTTGCTGGCGGTGCTCTCGGCGGCGCTTTCGATGCAGTGGGCTAGTCGGCTGGATTGACGCCTCGGACGATAAAACTGCCACTTGGGACCCGCGCAGTAACAAGTTGTCATTTTCGCTGGCCGTAGCGGGCGCACCTAGGCAACCTCCTGGCATTACATCCCGCTACGACCGCCAGAATGAACCACTTATTACTGCGCGGGCCCTTGCAAAAAACATCCGGCGGGTCGTGACTGAATGAACCGACCCGCCCTACGTCTGTCGATCGGGTCGACGTGCATCTTGTTTTTACAGTCCGAACCATCCCCGGAGGCGTGTCACTTCGCCGCGACCATCGCAGGCACCGCATCAATCATCGCAGCAACCTTCCCAGCCAACACATCCATCGTGAACGGCTTGGTCATCACCTGCATGCCAGGCGTCAGCAACCCATCCCGCACCGCCGCCGCTTCCGCATACCCGGTGACGAACAGGACCTTCAGGTCGGGGCGCAGGACACGTGCGGCCTCTGCCAGCTGCCGGCCGTCCATGCCGCCCGGCATACCAACGTCGGTGAGGAGCAGATCGATACGCGCTGACGATTCCAATACACGCAGTGCTTTCGGGCCATCACCCGCGTCGATCGTGGCGTAGCCCAGCATTTCCAGCATCTCGGTAACCAGCGAACGCAGATCCGGCTCGTCGTCCACGACCAGTACGGTCACCCTTGCAGGAGCGGTCGGCACAGCCAACGCCTCCTGCGGAGCGGTAGCGGCGTTCTCCATGCCTTCAACCCTGGGCAGCTTCAGACGTACAGTCGTGCCCTTGCCCGGCTCCGAGTAGATGCGGATGTTGCCGCTCGACTGCTTCACGAATCCATAAACCATTGACAATCCGAGGCCGGTGCCCTGCCCGATCGGCTTGGTAGTGAAAAACGGATCGAAAGCGCGGGCCACGACCTCCGGCGTCATGCCGATGCCGGTGTCGATCACACTGATTGCCACATAGTCCCCGGCAGTCACGTCCGGGTGCCCGGCCACATACGCTTCATCGGCCCGGAGGTTGGAGGTTTCGATGATGAGGCGGCCACCATTGGGCATGGCGTCGCGCGCATTGATGGCAAGGTTGAGCAGCCCGCTTTCAAGCTGGTGCGGATCGCACAGTGTGCCCCAGAGGCCATCGAAGAGACGGACTTCAAGCTCGATTGCCGGTCCCACGGTACTTTGGATCAGTTCCCCCATGGAGGCCACCAGGCGGTTGACGTTGGTGGGTTTCGGATCAAGCGTTTGTCGACGGGAAAATGCCAGCAGCCGATGGGTCAACGCAGCTGCCCGGCTGGTGACGGCCTTGGCCGCTTCGATGTGGCGCGCCACGTCAACGCTGCGGCCCTGATCTACCCGGATTTGCGTCATCTCCAGGTTACCCATCATCGCGGCCAGCAGGTTGTTGAAATCGTGTGCGATCCCGCCGGTAAGCTGTCCCACTGCCTCCATCTTTTGTGCCTGGCGCAACGCATCTTCGGTATGGCGCAAAGCCTCGGCCTGTTTCTTCTCTTCCGTAACGTCGCGCGCCACGCCGTAGAGAAATCCTCCTTCCGGCACGATCGTCCAGGATATCCAACGGAAGCTGCCGTCCTTGTGCAGGTCGCGGACCTCGTAGCGCACCAGCGGCTGTCCCTGCGCGAGCAGAGCAAGCTTTTGCATGAGATCGCTCCGGTCTTGCGGATGAGTGAGGTCCATCAACGGAATGGCGGTCGCCTCCTGCTCGCTCCATCCGAGGACCGCGGTAAAGGCCGGGTTGACCCCGACAAAGTAACCGTTAAACGAAGCAACCGCCATGATGTCCTGCGACATGCGCCAGATGCGGTCGCGCTCGGCGGTGCGTTCGGCCACACGCCATTCCAGCGTTTCGTTCAGCAGGCGCAGCGTCTCTTCCGCCTGGCGGCGTTGGGAAATGTCGGTAATGACCGCGATGATGCTCTGCGCCTGGCCCCGCTCGTCCACAATGCGAGTGACATTGCTGTTTGCCCAGACATAAGTGCCATCCGCCCGGAGATAGCGCTTCTCGATCGAAAAGGGCTCTCCGAGTTCGACCGCGCGCCTGACCAATGACCTGCATTCAGGCCGGTCGTCCGGATGGGTGATGCTGGGGTAATCCAGCGTCAGCAACTCTTCACGCGACCGTCCGAGCATGTTGCACAATGCGTCATTGGCACGAACGAATCGGCCCGCCATGTCAATCTCGGAAAGTCCCACCGATGCCTGGCCAAAGATCGCTCCCATACGCTTTTCCGCCTCGCGCAAGGCTTCTTCACTACGCTTGCGCTCGGTGATGTCAAACGCGGCGCCGACATAGCGGCGGCGCGCCCTGGCATCCCCTTGCACCACCTCGCCGCGACGCGCGAGCCAGCGCTTTTCGCCGGTATCCGGCCGGGTAATGCGGTACTCGACGTATTCGAGCGGATTGTGCGAGCCGTCCATACGGGCGGGACCAACCAGTAAACGGTCGGCGGGATCGACCAGGCTGACCAGCAGTTCGGCGTTTAATTCCGTCCCGGGCGGGAAACCCCAGAGTCGCCTGTATGCATCAGAATAGACCAGCTTGCCGGTGTCAGGAAACCATTCAAAGGTGCCGATGCCGCCGGCGTCCTGCGCAATGCGCAACCGTTCCTCCGCCTCCAGCCTCTCTGTCATGTCGCTTCCTACGACAAAGATGCCGGACACCGTGCCGTCGGCGGCCCTGAGGGGCTGGTACACAAAGTCCACCATGCGCTCTTCCATTGGCCCGTCGGCCCGGGTTTGCAGCACGACTTTCACCGCCTTGCCGACATAGGGCTTGCCACTGCTGTATACATCGTGAAGCAGTTGAATGAAACCTTGTTCCTCCACCTCCGGAAGAGCCTCGCGCACCGGCTTGCCGACGATATCCCCGCGTCCGACCAGTTTGATATAGGGCGCATTGGCAAGCTCGAAAACATGATCGGGGCCGCTCAGCACTGCCATGAAGCTCGGCGCTTGCTCGAAGAGGCCGCGCAGGAAGCCGGTCTCGTCCGCCAGCCGGCGGTTGGCATCCTTGATCGCGTCCCGCTCCTTTTCCAGTGTCTGATTAACCCGCCGCAGGTCCTCCTCAGCCCCTGCCTGCCGCCGCTGTGCCTGCACACGTTGCGTGGCGTCAATCACTGTGCAAAGTACACCCTGCACCTCCGAACGCTCGCCCCTGACCGGCGTATAGAACAGGTCGAACCAGACATCCTCGGGTGCACCATTGCGCTCCAACACCATGTGGTGGTCGGGGTACGTCAGCACCTCTCCGCGGAAACCGGCCTCAAGGATCACCCGGTTCCAGTCCCAGATCTCGGGCCAGATGCCCGGCACTGTCCCGCCCAGTGCATGCGGATGCCTTGCGCCGGCAATAATGGAATAGGCGTCGTTATAGACCATGACATGGTCCGCTCCCCACATCAGCACCATGGCGGCCGGGGTATTCAGAACGATGTCCACCGTCGTGCGCAGGCTTTGCGGCCATTGGGACTTTGGTCCAAGGCTCGTCCGGGACCAGTCCAGCGTCCGAACCAGGGCGCCGGTAGCGCCGCCGCCGTACGGCCAGTTTTGCTCATTCATGCGAGAAGAACCTTAATTTGGCGCGCGTATCTGTGTTCCGCGTGCGGTTGCCGGATAGCCGCCAACCTCGTCAAAAGTCAGTCGCGGCGATTGCCTCAGTCATGCACAACCCGCAACCGACAGGAGAAGTAAATTGAGCATGATTCTCCCGCATGCGATGCAATCAATCAACTCTTCTTGTTGGCGCGTGTCACTACGCCTGACGCGCATAACTCACCGTCAGCATTTCCCATTGATGGCCGTCCGGTTCGTTCCAGTAGACGATACAGCCGCCATGGTGCGTGTCAATCCGGAAGTCGACCGGCCCGTGAACATTGCTACGGTACGGTATTCCAGCCGCTCTGATACGCCCAAGGATGGCCGTAAAGTCTTCCTGGCTCGCCCGAAAACAGTAGTGAATCACGGGAAAGGGGTCGGTCCATTCATCAAAGTCGAGAGTCAATCCTTCGTTCAAGTACACCGGGACGAAGGGACCCACACCCGGTTTCGACCACGGAACCCCGAGCAGTTCGGCCAATAGCTTTGCGGAAGCAACCTTATTGCGGGACGGCACCATGAGGTGATCAAGATGAACGGTCATCGTGCTCTCCTGTTAACTTGAACGAATTGTCATGCCTGCTTATCGTGGGCATCAGGGAAGTGATCCGCCACAAGATCCAGAACAAACCCTCCCTGACCGTCAAGCTTTATGACGGTCCGTTGGAACTACTTGTAGAGCTATTGATTGGTAATGCAATTAAACCACTCTATGCATTTATGTGCCGACGCTGCATCAATCCTGCGAGCAGACCTGGCGCCAGGGCGGATTTCACGACATTCCCATTGCCCCCTTAACCACCAGCACAAGGGCGACAACCAGGATAACAAGCCAGGTGCCAGTTGCACCCGCTGATCGCCCGAAAGATCTCCCCGACGAGCGACTGAAGCCCCATGCATGGAGTGCTCGTGACAGCACTAACCCTGCGCCTGCAAGGTGAATGCCCCAGACGGGTCCGCCATTCAGTTCCCACAGCAGCAACAGAATCAGTGCAAGCGGTATGTTCTCGACAGCGTTGGCATGAACGCGAATAGCCAACGTAAGCTTTTCATGTCCCCCATCGCCGAAGCCTATCCGATGCTTGAATCGTTGTCGTTCGACCTGAAAAATCAGCGCGATAACTACAAGCGCGCACAAGCCTGCATAAAATGATGTGATCAGAACAGACGCC
>JAQGMD010000301.1 GCA_028292565.1 Burkholderia sp.
CGCCGGACATGATCGCGGTCAGGGCGGCGCGGTCGATCACGCGCGACAGGCGCATCATGATCGCGTTCGCCAGGTTGTACTGGCGCACCAGCTCGGCCAGCGCTTCGCCGATGATCGGGTCTGCGCCGTCACGCGGGATCAGCGCGGCGCCGTTCAGCGCCACCGTCATCATGTAGCTCGCTTCCTCGACGTCGTCCTTCAGGTCGCGCTCGTCGCGGCCGGCCTTTACCTTGTACAGCGGCGGCTGGGCTATATAAATGTGGCCGCGCTCGACCAGTTGCGGCATCTGGCGATACAGCAGGGTCAACAACAGCGTACGGATGTGCGCACCGTCGACGTCCGCGTCGGTCATGATGATGATGCGGTGGTAACGCAGTTTCTCGATGTTGAACTCGTCCGGGCCGATGCTGGTGCCGAGGGTGGCGATCAGCGTCGTGATCTGCTCGGAGGAGAGCATTTTTTCGAAGCGGGCTTTTTCGACGTTGAGCACTTTGCCGCGCAACGGCAGGATCGCCTGGAACTTGCGGTCGCGGCCTTGCTTGGCGGAGCCGCCTGCGGAGTCACCCTCGACGATGTACAGTTCGCACAGCGCCGGATCTTTTTCCTGGCAGTCGGCCAGCTTGGCGGAGAGGCCGAGGCCGTCCATCACGCCTTTGCGTCGCGTGAGGTCGCGTGCCTTGCGCGCTGCTTCGCGGGCGCGGGCGGCTTCGACGATCTTGCCGCAGATGATCTTGGCGTCGTTCGGCTTTTCCATCAGGAAGTCGGTAAGCGTTTTGGCGACGATGTCTTCGACCGGGCCGCGCACTTCGCTCGATACCAGCTTGTCCTTGGTTTGCGAGCTGAATTTCGGCTCGGGCACTTTCACCGACAACACGCAGGTCAGGCCTTCGCGCATGTCGTCGCCGGATACCTCGACCTTGGCTTTCTTCGCGAACTCGTGCTCTTCGATGTACTTGTTGATGACGCGGGTCATCGCCGCACGCAGGCCGGTCAGGTGGGTGCCGCCGTCGCGCTGGGGGATGTTGTTGGTGAAGCAGAGAACCTGCTCGTTGTACGCGTCATTCCACTGCATGGAAACGTCAACGCTGATGTTGGTGCCTTGCTCGGACATTTTTTCGCCGGTCGCCTGGAAAATGGTCGGGTGCAGCACGCTCTTGTTCTTGTTGATGTACTCAACAAAGCCGCGTGTGCCGCCTTCGAACGCGAAATTCTCTTCCTTGCCGGTGCGCTGGTCGGTCAGCTTGATATGCACGCCATTGTTCAGGAAGGACAATTCGCGGATGCGCTTGGCCAGGATGTCGTAGTGAAATTCGACATTGTTGAAGATTTCTTCATCGGCCCAGAAGTGCACCTCGGTGCCGCGCTTGTCGGTGTCGCCGATCACTTTGATCGGGGAAATGGCGATGCCGTCTTGGGTTTCGATTTCGCGGTTCTGCATGGCACCACGGACGAATTCCATCGTATGGACTTTGCCGTCGCGGCGCACGGTCAGCTTCAGGAGCTTGGACAATGCGTTGACGCAGGACACGCCCACGCCGTGCAGACCGCCGGACACCTTGTAGGAATTCTGGTCGAATTTGCCGCCGGCGTGCAGTTCGGTCATGACGATTTCCGCCGCGCTGCGTTTCGGATCGTGCTTGTCGTCCCACTTGATGCCAGTCGGGATGCCGCGGCCGTTGTCGGTAATCGAGATCGAGTTATCGGCGTGGATGGTGACGTGGATCTCGGTGCAATGCCCGGCGAGCGATTCATCGATCGAGTTGTCGAGCACTTCGAAGACCAGATGGTGCAGACCCGTGCCGTCAGAGGTGTCGCCGATATACATGCCGGGGCGCTTGCGCACTGCTTCCAGGCCTTCGAGGATCTGGATCGAGGATGCGCCGTAGCTTTGTTGCGGCTGATTGTTTGCTTCTTGAGGAATCGCGGACATGGCTGCCTTCTGAAAGAACGGTTACTGCTAAAGAATCAATATTTCTAAAACGTAGCAAAGGGGCTCGCTGTCCACAGCGGCCCCCTTGTTTGTCTTGATGCAAACTAAATCAAATGCGCATCGGCATGACGACGTACTTGAAGTCGGCGTTACCCGGTACGGTGATAAGCGCCGATGAATTGGCGTCGCCCAAGGCGACGTTGATGTTGTCGCTCTTGAGGTTATTCAATACGTCGAGCAGGTAGGTGACGTTGAAGCCGATATCGACGCTATCGCCGCCGTAGTCGATCTCGATTTCTTCGACTGCTTCTTCCTGGTCGGCATTGGTGGAACTGATCTTCAAACTTCCCGGGCTGATAATGCAGCGCACGCCCTTGAATTTGTCACTGGTCATGATCGCGGCGCGTTGCAGCGAATGCAGCAATTGCACGCGATCGATGGTGAAATCGTTCTTGTAACCTTTGGGCACCACGCGGGTGTAGTCCGGGAACTTGCCTTCCACCAGCTTGGAAATCAGTTCGATATCGGCAAACGTCAGCTTGACCTGGTTGTTGGCGATTTCGAGCTCTACCGGGTTGTCGAGGTCTTCCAGCAGGCGTTGCAGTTCGAGGATGGTCTTGCGAGGAATGATCACTTCCTGGCGCGGGAAATCCTGGTCGGTTTCGACCTGGCAGAACGCGAGGCGGTGTCCATCGGTGGCGACTGCAATCACGTTCTTGCCGTCGACTACGAGCAGCAGGCCGTTCAGGTAATAACGGATGTCTTGTTGCGCCATCGCGAAGTGCACCATGTTAAACAGGTGCTTGAGCGTCTTTTGCGGCAGCGTGACTTTGGCGTTGTAATGCTCGGCTTGCTGCACTGTCGGGAATTCTTCCGCAGACAGGGTCTGCAATGCGAAGCGCGACTTGCCGCTCTGTACGGTCATGCGCTTGTTGGCGAGCGACAGTGTGACATCGCCCGAGTCGGGCAACGCACGCAAGATGTCGAGCAACTTACGCGCGGCAACTGTGGTCGCGGCGACTTCGCCACCGCTACCGACGTTGGCGTGCGTCGTGATTTGCACTTCAATGTCGGTCGACAGGAAAGACACTTTCTCGCCGTCCTTGCGAATGAGGATATTGGCCAGAATCGGCAACGTGTGCCGACGCTCGACAATACCACTCACAATCTGCAGTGGCCGGAGAAGCGTGTCTCGTTGGGTTTTGACCAATTGCATGCTCAGATCCTTGTAGTAATAGTTAAAACCGATGCGGTGTTGCGTGAACGAGCCGTTAATCCGACCCTTACGGCAAACTGC
>JAQGMD010000313.1 GCA_028292565.1 Burkholderia sp.
CGCCGGAATGACAAGCCCAGATACAAAGCAGGGTGGGCACGACTGCCCACCCTGCTTATGGTTGCTGGCGCTTGTTTACTTCAGCATCACGAACTTGCCGCCCTTTGCGATATTGACGATCGCTTCCTGCTGCGCGTCAAAACCAGCCGGCTTGCCATCTTTCGGCTTTGCGGGACGGAATGAGAACTTGCCGGTTGCGCCTTCCCATTTCACAGCAGGCAGCGCTTCGCGGAGAGCTTCGCGATCTTTGGCCACGTTGCCTGTCAGCTTCGTCTTTTTCAGTGCTTCCACAGCGATGTACATTGCATCGTACGACTGTGCTGCGAACTGGTCAGGATCGGCATTAAACTTCGCGCGGTAAGCCTTGATGAACGCCTGGTTCTGCGCAATCGGATTCTCCGGGGACCATGGGCCGCCGATGATCGTGTTTTCCGCGCCTTCCTTGGCGATCTCAAACACTTTCGGCGAATTCAGGCCGTTGCCGCCGATGAATGACTGCTTCATGCCGAGCGCGCGGGTTTGCAGGATGATGTTGGCGGCTTCTTCGGCCAGGCAGGAGCAAACGATTGCGTCCGGATTGGTTGCCTTGATCTTGGTGAGCTGCGCCTTGAAGTCGACGTCGCCTTTTGCATAGGTTTCGGTCGTCGTGACCGGGATCTTTTGCTCTTCGAGCGCGCGCTTGAAGACGTCATAGCCATTCTTGGTGAACGCGTCGTCGTTACCGTAAATCACCGCGACGTTCTTGGCATTGAAATGCTTGACGCCCTGGCGGACAGCGACCGGCACAACGTCGGCTTCCATCACGGAGTTACGGAATACGAACGGACCGATGTCGGTCACGCCTTCAGCAGTGTTGCTGGTTCCGAAGACTACCGTTTTAGCGGCGTTGCCGACCGGGTGCGCAGCAAATGCGGAGTTGGACAGCGTCGGTCCGAACACCATCAGGACCTTGTCCTGGAAAATCAGTTTCTTGAAGACGTTGATCGCTTCTTCTTTTTTGCCCTGCTCGTCTTCCACGACCAGTGCGATCTTGTTGCCGTTGACGCCGCCTTTGGCATTGATTTCATCGGCAGCGAGGGTGAAGCCGTTCTTGATCGCGACACCGTAACGACCAGCCGGGCCGGTCAGCGCTTCAGCGACACCGATCTTGATGTCGGCAGCAAACGCAGTGCCTGCGAATCCCGCCGCGATCAGGAACAGCGGCAATTTTTTCAATGTGTTTTTGACTTGCATGTCGTCTTCCTAGTGGATAGGCCTTAAGAAACCGAAGCGGCTGGTTTGCCGTCTCGACTCTGGTAATTTTCGGAACCGGAACCATTACTCTTTTTATCCTTTTTCCAGCGGAAAAAGGTCCGCCCGTCTCGCGTCATCGAAATTGCCCGACACGAACGAATGGAAAGCGCACAGTATAAAGTATTCTGTCGAGCAATTAGCAAAAGTCGCGGGCAGAGCGACAATTCGTTTGATGCGAGGACTTGAGGTTGGCTCTGGGGAGGGGCGGAGCGGTACAGCGACGTAGGGTGCGTCTCACGCACCCTACGGACTATCGGCGAATTTCGTCGAGAAACCACCCGTCACATTCAACCTGTACCCACTCGTACGCTGGCCCGCCGATATCGTCGGCCGTGAGTTGGAGGTCAGTGATGCGTGTCAGCAGGTCTTCCCGGCTCTGCGGTCTTGAAGTCATTTGGGCAGGCCGCGGGAGAGTGGGCCTGGACTCGACTGCTTTGATGACCTTCGGTTTCCCGCCCGAGAAATCCCGCTGCAGTAACCCATTCAACATTAAATCGCGCCGGCCGCGCCGTATGACCCGCGTCATGAACATGCGGAACTCCGGATTGCGCCCGCTGCGCACGACCCATTCAGGCCCCGCCGCAAGGAGGCCGCTGATGATTGCCGATTCGTCCCTGCTCAATACCGGGAGCCTGCTTTTGTTTAGTTTCGACGCGGCCTGCATCAGGCGCTCAGCTGCGGCATTGTTTTCGACGATGGTCCACAAGCCGTGGTTGATGATGATACCCGGCTTGCCCAGCCCTGCGCTGAACCCGTCTATTGAAACGTTGTCCGAAAAACCCTCGTCGATCAGCGAATACCACGGATAGGAAAAGCAGGTCGGCGGCGGGTGCGGCAGAGGCTGTTTGCCACTCAGCAGCCGGGCGAACAGCGCCGATTTCGGACCGGGATAGTGGTTGAGCAAGGGCGACACACCCGGGATAGTGTTCGGTCCGGCCTTGTTGTTACGTTCCTGAATGCGGGCGTATTCCGCCAGTGCCCATTCATAGCGCTGTCGCTGTTCCGGCGAGAGCGTCGGCGAATTGATATTGTTGTTATTCATTCATCTTTGTTACTGCAGTTCAACACACTGACTAGTATTGCGGCAGCGCAAATCCGATCTTTAATATAAATCAGGGATTCGACAGCAGGTGGTCGAGGTCTTGTTATCTTGATATCATCGCGGCGCGCCGGCGCGCCCTGCATTTTAGCGGTAAAACCGCGCGCCGGCGCGGACCCGCAAAAACCCACCGCGATGATAGTGCTACCGCGCCGGCAGCGACTCGATAATGCGCTTGAAGTTGTCCCACTCCATGGCTTCCCATACCTCGGAGTGCGCGCGGCCGAAGCTGCGGATGATGGCCGAGACCTTGATCGCGTCATTCATGTCCGGCGCGGTAAATATATCCAGGTAATCGTATGGCCCGAGCAGCGCGTAGCTTTGCAGCCATTTCACGTCGGGGCATTCCTGTTCGATATGTTTGACTGCCCGTTTCTCAAAGTCCTCCATCGCGACCGGCGAGCGCAATGCTTCCGGCGACAAGCGGGTGAGTAGTACGAATATTTGCATGGGAGTTCTCCGGCGAGCAGCATTCGTTCCGCGAGCTGCTCATGCAATGCGCTTTGCGCGATAGACGAGAACAGGGATATCACAGGTGGCCAGCACCCTGGAAGTGACACTGCCCAAAAACAGCTTTCCCAATCCGCTACGGCCGTGCGAACCCATGAATATCAGGTCGCAGTGATTCTCTTCCGCGATCCTGACGATCTCGAGCGCGGGCGAGTCGGAAAATTCGATGAAACCAAACGACGGCAACCCGGCTGCGGTGGCAGCTTCCTGTACTTCATTAATAAATTGCTGGCCGGTCCTGCGCAGCAGGTCTTTGTACTCCGCTTCCGTGGGCGGCAGCATTTCCACGTAGATGGGATTGGCGTAGGGAGGGGCAATGAAGATCGTGAAAACTTCCGCCCGCTGCTCCTTCGCGAACTCCACACCTGCGCGCGCCGCTGCGCTTGCAAGGTCGGAGCCGTCGGTGGGTATGAGGATTCTCTTGTACATCGCAGCGATCGCAGGCAGCGTGGTGCTCGATTCAAGTTAGCACCGGAGACCACGCCCGGTTTGAGAAAACTCAATCCGGTTTCCCTGGGCGAAGCATTAGTGCAAATCTTTCTTGGAACTAAATACCGGCCCCCCCTGTGTCCAACTACTGTGAGACAACTTCATCAAGCTAATTAAGGAAGTTGGGATCACATGGAAAACAAGATGTCGCCTGCTGTAAAACAGAATGACGAACGCGAGAGCGCAGAGGTTGTCGCCGTTGCGCGCCGCCGGAAGTTC
>JAQGMD010000317.1 GCA_028292565.1 Burkholderia sp.
GGCCACCAGCGGGGCAAAGGCGACGATCATGATGGAGTCATTCAAAGCGACTTGCGACAGCGTGAAGTACGGATCACCTTTGCACAGCTGGCTCCACACGAATACCATCGCAGTGCAAGGTGCTGCCGCCAGCAAAATCAATCCCGCGATATAGCTGTCGTGTTGGTCCGCAGGCAGCCAGTCGGCAAACACATGCCGAATGAACAGCCATCCGAGGAACGCCATCGAAAAAGGTTTTACCAGCCAGTTGATGAACAGCGTCACGCCTATGCCCCGCCATTGGCTCTTCACCTGTGAAAGCGCACCGAAATCGATCTTGATGAGCATTGGGATGATCATCACCCAGATCAGGATCCCGACCGGAATATTCACCTTCGCCACTTCGAGCCGTGCGACGATCTGGAAGAAACCGGGAAATGCGCGGCCCAGCACTATGCCGGCAACGATGCATAGCGCCACCCAGATCGTCAGGTAACGTTCGAAGAATCCGATGGCGGGCGCAGCGCCGCCGGCGACGGCGGTCGTATGTGCAGTAGTCATTACTAATTGGTCAGTGTAGAAAACGGTTGAGCGAGTTTCTTCCGCGTCAACAGCAGGATGAGCCTTGTTTGGAAGAGGTCGGCGCACAGCATGCCGTTTCGTTGTTCTTCGCTTGCGTCACCGGGATAGTGAAGGCAATCGGTGCAGCCGCGGCACGCTTCGGGACGCCATATACCGGAATCGATTCAAGTGTATGAAATGTTTCCCAGGCGATGCCGGAGGGATCGGTCAACCAGTATTTGTCAGACCGCGCATAGCAGCATGCTGCGCCCTCCTCCTTTTTAACACCCGGCTCCAGGTGATCCAGGCGCGACTGCATTTCGGCCAGTTCAGCATCGGATTCAACCTGGATGCCCAGATGGTCCAACCCCACTTTCGCACCATGCCGGGAAATGGCGAAGTTCATCCGCGGGTCTTCGAGATGCCATTTTGCGTAGTCCGACTTTGCTACTGTCGGCTCGGCCGCAAACATACCGGAGTAGAACTTGATGCTGTCGGCCAGATTGTCGACCGATACATGTACGTGCAAACGTTTCATGAGCAGGCTCCTTCGTTGGAACAATCGGAAATGCGAACGGGAGAGCAGGCGTTCCCGCCGCAACAGTTTTCAGTCAGAAAACCAACGAGTCCATTCATCGTCGCGAAGTTTGCGGAATAGATGAGGGAGCGGCCGGCTTTTTTCTGGACAACCATTTCCGCATGCGTCAGTTCCTTGAGGTGGAATGACAGCGAAGATGGGGCTATTTCCAAAGCCTCGGCAATTTTCGTGGCAGGCATGCCTTCCGGGCCGGCTTGCACGAGAAGCCGGAATACGGCCAGACGTGATTCCTGGGCCAGGGCCGCTAGAGCCGTAATAACCTTGTTTGTTTCCATAATTCGATAATAGTGGAAGAATAAAATAAGGGCAAGCTCGCAGGCGGAGCAGATTGCATTCATGAACGCGTTACCGCACGCGGACGCGGCGGATGAAACAGACCCTACCCGCGGCTGGAAGCGTCGTCGGGATCGCGCGATGCAGGCCATGATGCTTGGGGCCGGTCTCAAGGTATCCGAGGCGATCGGCCTGTACATGAGAAACGATACGCAGGTCCGCAAAACGTCGGATCGAGCCGCGTTCCCGATGTGCCGGGTCCCGAACGGGTAATGATGTCTTTGGCAGCGGTTTCTTCTGCGCTGCTAAGGCGCTGATCCTGGCTTGCCAAGCTTTGGTACGCGGCGATTAAATCCCGGCCCTTCGATTTGTTTTGCTCGAAGTCGGTTTGGAGGGCGCCGACCGAGTAGCCGGAATTACCCATTGATACAAAGAGGCGAGTGAATCGAATGCTCGCTATCTCACTCGATCTCTCGACTGCGTTGAAAATTATTGCTTTAACTTGTACGTCCGATAAACCTGGCATAGATGCACCTGTCCAGAAGATAGCTTTATTTAACCGGAAACAAGTAAGCACGGAGCGTGTAGAAGTACAGCTCCACTTCGGGTTGCCCGCACGGTTGCCGTGCTGCGCTATAGTTCTCGGGGCGAGCGCCATCGCATGCGCGCGTGTCGCCGAATGCACGGTCGTACATCATCTTTTTCAGCTGGGCCCAAGCGGAAAGGTCGACCACGCTAACGTCCGGGTGGGGGGAAAGCCGCGAGCCATTTTTTAAGTTGAAGCGAAGCGCTATGTGGTCCTGGTAGCTCAGCACCAGAGTGCCGTCGGACAGAAGCGTGGCGCCGTTGAAATTGGTGTCGTCGATCTTGTAAATATCAGGCAGGCGGTACGTTGGATGTCCACGGGTCTTTTTATCGCGAACTGCCAACAGCCGTGCCCACACTTCGTTGCCGGAGGCGTCGGAGCGCACAAGGTAGTTTATACAACGCTGGCAGGTCGAGGTCACCTTCGAAGAAGCCCACGCCCACCGGGGGTATGGAAACGCAGCGACAGTGGCCTGACACCATCCACAGGGGGGCGCCGAACTCCACCACAGTGGGGCGTTCGAGCTGATCGATTCGCGCACGCGTGGGTTCGATCTCTTCGTATGTTTCATTCATTGCCATGTTAACTCTCATGTCGGGGAATGCCTTTGCTGAACGCTTAGCAGCTTCACGGGTCCTCGCGTCTGCCGGTCCCGAATGCGGCCGCCTGCGCGATTCGGCGCGCTGTTCTATAATGCCGCGCGCGACGTTGAAACCAAAATTCTCAGTATGAATGTGACTGGTGGTACCCACTAGAAGGTTGAGACATCGTAGCCCGGATGGAGCGAAGTCGGATTCGGGATTGTGGGCGGCGCGGTTCCGGGATTGCACTTGTTTCGTCCGGGAGACGGCATCAGAACGTTTAGCGGTGACCAAATTTTTCCGGTGGTGGTAATGGATAGTAAAAGAACGAACGCATCAGTATCGACAGAATCGCCAATACCACTGCCGGCATCGATGGCCGGGACATCTCACGAGTCCGGTATCGATCCGCTGCAATGAGCGTTCCCAATTCGCGATCCTGCTTCTCCGTCTGCGCGAGAGGGGCTTTATGGCTGTTCATCAGCGCCGGTGCGTACGCCGCGGTCCCGTCAGCAGAATATGATGCTGTGCTGCTCGATGCCCGTACAGGCGCCGCGGCAGCCATGGAAAGACTTCAGGACTGGCAGCGCCGCTATCCGGCGGATAAGCGACTGATCTACGACCTCGCCACTGTCCTTGGCCTGCAAGGGCGGCACCAGGCCGCGCTCGAGTATTACCCGCAGATCGTTCAGCCGGAGGCTCCCGCCTACGCGATCAAATCGATCGCAGGATCGGCGCGCGCCGCTGGTCGCTCGGGAGACGCCGAGCGGGCTTATCGTCTGCTGGTGTCCAGGACTCCGGCGGACGCGGAGGCGCATGCCGGTCTCGCCTACGCCTGGATGGACTCGGGGCGGGCAGATGACGCGCTTGCTTATGTGATCAGCCGCTTGCCGCGGACGTCGTCTGGATACAGTCGCGGCGACTTGCCCCTGCTCGTTGCGCTGGCGGAGTTGCGAGAACACCGTAAGGAATGGCTGCTTGCCGCCGATGCATACGTGGAGGTATTGAAGCACGAGCCTGGATTTCGCTACGCGCTACGGGGTCGCGTATTCGCCCTTAGCCGCGCCGGAATTGCGCCACTGGCGAAACGACTGGCGGATAGCCGTCCGGAATTTTTTGATGACGACGAACGATGGCGGATAGAGCATGACATGGCGGCCCGCGCCATTGCATTCGGTCAGGCCCGGCTTGCTTCGGATTACTCTCCATCGCGCTTTGCGGCAATCGACGCCGCGCTCAGCAGGAACGCCGAGGTCATCAGCCGCTTCGCGAGCAGGCCTGCCACCCGGTTCGATCGTCTGGTCGCTTTACGTGACCGGATGCGCATGCCGGAAGCGGCCGAGCTCTACCAGTCCCTGGTCGCGGAAGACCTGGTTATTCCAACCTACGCCAAGGCGGCAGCCGCTGACGCCTATCTTCATCTGGAGCAGCCCGAAGTCGCGCGCGACCTCTACCTGGACACCCTGAAAGACACTGAACACCTGGAGTCATCCGAGTCGACGGACCGGCAGATAGGGCTGATATACGCCTATTGCGAGACCGGACAGTATGGCGAGGCGCAGGTAGCTGCCGATGCGCTGCTGCGCAGGACGCCTGCCATGATCCATAAAGGGATTCGTGGACTCGAGGCGCCCAACCCGGACTACACACGCGCGACGCTGATTGCAGCGCTGGTGCCGATGTACGCCGACCGCCCCGAGTATGCAGAACAGCGTCTGAGTGCGGCGCACGCGTTGGCGCCGGCTAATCACGGAATCCGTTCCGCCTGGGCTTCCTTGCAATCGGCACGCGAGCGGCCGCGCGTCGCATTGGAAGAGTTCACCTTGTTGCAAGGGGATGACCCAAAATCGATTGACGCAGCGATCGGGCGGGCTGATACCCTGCTGGCCTTGAACGAGTTTGAGGAAACCCGCGCACAGCTTGCGCCGCTGCTTTCGAACTACTCGGAAAACAAGGCAGTCCAAAACCTCGCACAAAAACTGGAGCAGCAAGAGCGCCCGCAGCTGAGAATCGATGCCACGCAGGGACACGGGGGCTCTCGGGCCGCGGCGGAATCGGTGCTCGACGTGGCACTGCATTCCGCGCCATTGAAAGACTCACTCGGCGAACACTATCGCGCATTCACGCATCTCACACGCTCAAATGGCGAGACCGCAGCCATGTCGGTCACGCGCATGCGTGTTGGCGCCGGAATCGACTACCGTGCGCGCGATACGGCGGTTGAAGCCGAGCTTAATCGCGCGACGGGGGCAGCCGTTGCGAACGGGATGGCATTCAAGCTATCCAGAAGCCTGTCGGACGTCTGGCATATTCATATGGGGTTTGACAGCAACGTCAACGATCTGGCGGCAGCTGCATTTCGTCAAGACGTGACAGCTCGGGCATTTAAAACCGGCGTGACCTGGATTGCGCATGAATCGCGCAAGGCCGGCGGGGAGCTGACGCAACTGCGCTTCTCCGACGAGAACAGGCGCAAGGCAGCGCGACTATGGTGGACCGAGCGCTGGATATCCGGCCCGGCCTTCAAGCTGGAAAGCACGCTAGGACTCTACAGTTCCAGCAACAGCCGGTCCGGGGGTGCCTATTTCAATCCCACCAGAGACCGCGAAGCAAGCTTCGCGCTTGCAGGTGAATGGCTCACGTGGCGGCGCTACCACCGATCGTTCAGACAGCGGCTGACATATGCACCCGGCTATTACCGGCAGGAGCACTTCAGCGGCGGCGCGACCGCGGATCTGCGTTATGAACAAGAATGGCGCGACGACCGCAGCCTGGCAATACGGTATGGCTTCGGCCGCAGTTCCCATCCATATGACGGCAGCCGCGAAGACCGCAGCTACGGGTACCTGACCCTGAATTGGCAAATCAAATGATCAAAAAGTTAATCGCGGCGAATGCGGGCATAGCAACGCGCCTGTTATCGGTATTCATGTTCATCGTTGGCACCTTGTTCGCCTGTGTCGCCGTGCGGGCGGAAACCGCGGTGATGGTCAAGCGCCCACTGCACGCAACGCCGGCCCTTGCCGATCCCCCGCAAAGTTTTCGTGTTCTGTGCTACCACGATGTGCGTGACAACCTGGCTGAATCCATGCACGCATGGCCGGAAGCGACGGCGGTCGGCACAGATCAGCTGACCCGGCAGTTCTCATGGCTGTTGGAAAATGGCTACCAGCCGGTGAGTTTGCAGCAAATCGTCGACGCGCGGGAAGGGCGTGCCCGCTTGCCGGAGAAAGCAGTGCTGCTGACTTTCGACGACGGCTACAAAAGCGTTTATACCAAGGTCTTTCCCTTGCTGAAGCAGTTCGGCTTTCCGGCAGTGGTTGCGGTCGTAGGCGATTGGATCGAAACACCGGCGGACTCGCCGGTGCAGTACGGCGATGGCTCGTTGCCACGCAGCGAAATCGTTAACTGGAGCGAACTGCGCGAGATGGTCTCTTCCGGCCTCGTGGAAGTGGCGTCGCATTCGTACGCGATGCATAAAGGCATACGCGCGAACCCGCAGGGAAATTCCCTTCCGGCCGCGATTGCGCGCGAATACCGGCCACAGAGAGCCGGCTATGAAAGTGATAACGAATATGCAACGCGCGTGAAGGCCGACCTCAAGCGCAACGCCGACCTCATCCAGCGTGCACTGGGCGTTCGACCCCGCGCAATGGTTTGGCCCTATGGCGCTTATAACCTGTACGCGGCCGAATGGGCGGCGCAAGCGGGGATGCCGGTCACCATGACGCTTGAGTCCGGACCGAACACCAGCCAGCACTCCCTTCAGCGGGTGCGGCGCGCGCTGGTTATGTACAACCATGGTTTATCCGATTTGATTGAGCTGCTTCGGGAGCCTGCACGGATGACCGGTGCAGAGGTGCTGGAGCGCGTCATCCACGTCGACCTCGATTACGTGTTCGATCCAGATCCGGCGCAGCAGGAAGTCAATCTGTCGGCGCTGCTCGATCGCATGGTTCGACTGCGCCCGACCACGGTCTACCTGCAGGCCTATGCCGACCCGGATGGCGATGGCGTGGCCGATGCCTTGTATTTCCCGAATCGGCATCTGCCCATGCGTGCGGATCTGTTTTCCCGCGTCGCATGGCAACTTCGAACGCGCGCCGACGTGCAGGTCTATGCGTGGATGCCGGTGATGGCTTTCAGATTGCCCGCCGGCCATCCCGCGGCGGATCGCGTTGTACAGACTATGCCGGATGCGCCGCCCGAGGCGGCACGCGAGCGCTACCATCGGCTCTCCTTGTTTGATCCCCTGGCGCGCAAAACAATCAGCGAGGTCTACGATGATCTCGGCAAGCACGCGGTCTTTTCAGGCGTGCTGTTCCATGATGATGCGACCTTGTCGGACTATGAAGACGCCAGCCCGGCTGCACTCGCCGTCTATCGCGACCAATGGCAGTTGCCCGCATCGGTGGACGCCATCCGCAAGGATCCCGGTCTGCGCAAACGCTGGACGCAGCACAAGAGCGGCTACATCAATGACTTTACGCTTCATCTCGCGATGGTGCTGCGCCGATACCACCCGTCGCTGCTAACGGCGCGCAACCTGTATGCGCAACCCGTGTTCGACCCCGGGTCCGAAGACTGGTTCGCACAAAATGGTCCGGCTTTTCTGACGCTGTACGACTTCACGGCGCTGATGGCCATGCCTTATATGGAAGACGCGTCCGATCCCGGAGAATGGCTTGACCGCCTGATCGCCAAGCTGAAGGATACGCCGGGCGCCTTGGACAAGACTATCTTTGAACTGCAAAGCCGCGACTGGAAGAGCGGCAAACCGGTTCCCGCAAAGACGCTCGCTGCGCAGTGGCGGCGGCTGCATCTCGCCGGGGCCCGGCACTGGGGATACTACCCCGATGACTTTTTGAAGAACCAGCCTGAGGAGTCGATCATCAAGCCGGCCATATCGGCTGAGACGTTTCCGGTGCGGCGGTAGGCATGAATCTCGATATCCTGCTGTTCGATTTCACGTTTTACTATCCGCTGTTCATGGCCTACCTGTGGATGACGGGCGCGCTCGCCTATTACTTCCATTATGAACGCGACAGCCTCAAGTGCAGCGATCCGCTGGCGGTTCTTTCCGAAACGCCGATGGTCTCGATCATTGTCCCCTGTTACAACGAACAGGACAATATCCGCGATGTCGTCCACGCGCTGTCGCAAATGCACTATCCGAACTATGAAGTCATCTGCGTCAACGATGGCAGCCAGGACGGCACCGCCGCTATCCTGAACGAGTTGTTGGCGAGCTATCCAATGTTGCGCGTCATTCATCAGGCTAAGAACCAGGGAAAAGCGGTTGGCTTGAATACCGCAGCGTTACTCGCCAGGGGAGAATACCTGCTATGCATTGACGGCGACGCAGTTCTGGATCCCGATGCCATTTCGTGGATGCTGCGGCATTTTTTGAGCGGTCCCAGGGTTGCTGCGGTCACCGGCAATCCACGCATCCGTACGCGTTCCACCTTGCTCGGGCGCCTGCAAGTCGGCGAATTTTCCTCGATCATCGGATTGATCAAGAGGGCTCAGCGGATATACGGACGGCTGTTCACGGTATCGGGCGTCGTGGCGATGTTTCGCCGGCGCGCGTTACTCGATATCGGATTCTGGAGTCCGGACATGCTGACGGAGGACATCGACATCAGCTGGAAGCTGCAAGTTCAGCACTGGCAGGTTCGATTCGAACCGCGCGCGCTGTGCTGGATCCTCATGCCCGAGACCCTTGCCGGCTTGTGGAAACAGCGCCTGCGCTGGGCCATGGGCGGTTGCCAGGCGATGCTGAAGTATTCGTTCGTCTTCACCAAGTGGCGCATGCGTCGCCTTTGGCCTATCTATATCGAGTACGTCGTTTCGGTCTTCTGGGCTTACGCAATGGCGCTCGTCATCGTCATATGGATGGCCGGACTGATTTTACCTATGCCGCAGCGCTGGCAGATCACGCTCGTCCCTGGCTGGCATGGCGTTCTGATCGGCAGTACCTGTCTGCTGCAGATATCTGTTGCTATGCTGCTTGACCGCAAATACGACAAGGGATTATTTCGCCATATCTTCTGGATGATCTGGTATCCACTCGCGTATTGGTTGATAAACCTGTTGACCACCGTGACCGCCTTGCCGAAGATCCTGTTGCGCGAACGTGGCAAGCGCGCGGTGTGGACCAGTCCAGACCGCGGCGTGCCTGATCCGGGGCCTGGAAAGGCACGATCCGAAGAGGTAGCGGCGGTACCGGCCCGCGCCCCGGTCGAGCTGGCAGAGACTAATGCGTGAAATCCCGGAGAATGGAAGAAGAATGCAGCTGATTATCAACGTGTCGGCATCGGTGCCGATATCGAGGCGACTCGGGTGGGGAGTCGTCACGCTGTTTTTCTGGGCGGTGTGGGTCTATCTATGGATACCGCTGGTCACTCTCATCGCCTGGGGCTTTGGCTTTTACGGCGTATATAGCGAGTTCAAATGGGAAGTCGAGGTGATGGAGTTAACGCGGCTGGTCATCATCTACTTCGTTATCGCGAGCGCATTAGGCGGCACTTTGTTGTTGTGGGCGTTTTCCGAGTATATGCGGTTTCGTAATAAAAACCGGCGCGCCATGCCACGGCTCGCAGCGCCGGAGGAACTCGCCGGCTATGTGAAACTGCAAACAGAGCAGCTGGTGGCATGGCAGGACTCTCGCTGCATGATCGCCCATCACGATAGCCATGGCGCCTTGCTCAGCGTCGACGCCGTTGAACAGCGATGACGTTTTCGCCACTTTTGGCGCCCCCTGACATTGCGAGTCAGTCCATACGCGCAGTAATGCGTTAGCTTCGTATTAACGACTCGACCCGCTGTGCGACATTCTTGTTGCAACGGTTCCGGGGTGTGCTTGCATCGACAAGCTAAACCATCGTAACGTATCAGATGAAGCTATGGCAGCGGCGGCGGCCCATACAAGCAAGGAAAATCGCGTTCGAATTGCAGTCCTTTCAACCGGATCAAATCACCCATGACAACCCACCGCATCGGTATGCGCAGGCGCTCGCGCAATTTCCCAAAAGAAAGGGGCCTGTGTGGCCCCATATTTCGGTTATTTCTCGTTTCGCCATTCCGGCATTTCGGGGAAGGCACGCGTGGTCTGCTGTCTTGCGCCGCGGCGCAGACGTGCCAAACCTTTTGCATCCCATCGCTGGCTGCCTTCGCGTTCCCACCAGTCGGGATCTATGGCAAGAATGTCCTGAATCGTCGCTCATTGTTGTAATTCTGGAAAACCCGCAGTCTCAGCCTCAAGCAGGTCACCGTCGAAACCGAGTTTCGGCCAGTAGTTATATACCATGCGCCGGTCGAATCCCTTGCCCCCGTCTGCAATCAACGATATCCGGCAATATGTGCACTGCGCGCGCTGGGTCCTGTCCGTCCACGGCGTCATTCTCCATCTCGCCACCGCTGCCCAGAAAGACCGATGATTCGTGTCCGACCTGGTAGACGCCAACTCTGTTCTTATGTCCTTCCTTCACTACGCTTGTGTTGACGTAGGTGAAATAGCCGCCCGGCGGTGAGTCATCTTGG
>JAQGMD010000319.1 GCA_028292565.1 Burkholderia sp.
CCTCGGCTATGCGCACGGCGTGCTTGGCTGCTCCGGTAAGCCGCTGCTCGCGAATCTTCGCTTCGATGGAATATAACGCGCCAATCATCTCCAGTGCCCGTTCGGCGCGTTCGGGCTCGATGTCCCGGGCTTCGAAGAATTTGCGGCGACTGTGCGCCTAATGTGGAGCTCCACATTAGTCGCATGTGCGGCGCGAATTCATCAAGGCGCTCGACGCGATTCCGAAGGCACAGCGACACCAGGCATTGGCCGCCTGGCCGGTCGAGCGCATTGCTGGGCTGTACCGGATCGAACGGCAATTCGCCGATGCGACGCCGGAACAGCGCCGGCTGGCACGGCAGAAGTTCAGTTTGCCGGTCATGAACGACATCAGGGCGTGGCTGGAGCGGCATCAGGCGCAAGTGCTTCCCAAAAGCCTGCTGGGCAAGGCTTTTGGCTATGCGCTGGCGCAGTGGGATCGGGTGATGGTGTATCTGGACGATGGGCGTCTGAGCATCGACAACAATATTGCCGAACGGGCGATCAAGGATTTGGTCCTTGGCAGGAAGGCATGGTTGTTTGCAGACAGGCCGGAAGGGGCGCACACGATTGCCGCGATGCACAGCCTAGTACAGACGGCGGTGGCCAACGGGCTCGATCCGTACCGCTATCTGGAGCATGTGTTCGAGACGATGCCGCAGCTCAGCACCAGCCAGGAACTGGAGCAACTGCTACCCTGGAATGTCGTGCTGCCGCGTCAGCGCGCACCGGCGGAATTGGTCGCATAAAGCCCGTTCATGTAGCAATCGGAGCGATTGCTAGACTGATTTTACTGCGCTGGTGCTGGAACTTTGTTTTTGCCAGCGTTACTCATACCGTAATGCTCGTGCGTTGCCTCGAAGCAGTAGCGGCGCGCCGGCAGGTATTGTGCGCCGAGTTGCCCGATTTCCTATCGAGTACCACTCTCATGCCTATGCTTCCGCTACCTCAGTCGACACACCATATTCCTGTTAATGCGCACGCCGCTCAGGAACCGCCTCAGGCAGCGGCGGCACCCCAGGCCGTCACCGCCGCGCAAAGGCACAGCGACCTGTTCCAAGGGCCGGGGCCGCTGCAGATTTCCGGCCCATGGATGTCACACCTGAAATCCGAACTGCCGGCGACATCGACGCATTTCCTTAACTCCATGCTGGACTACTTTACCGGCAAGTACGCTGTTGAAGGGGTTGCGCCGGAAGTGGTGGAGGGGAATAAATTAAAGTTTCCTTTGCGGCTGCACATGCCCGGGATTGCGGCGCCCTTTCCCTCTGTGCACTACGCCACATGCACCCGGAATGCACAAGGCGAAATCGTGCATATCGATATGGCACTTGCAGGCGGACAGGGGTTTCAGTGGAAAAAGCCAGAAAACCTGCAAGGTGCCGCATCGGCGTCGTCTGCGACACGTGAAACCAGCGTACATGGGGCAGTAACGGGGAGTGTCATGCGGGCAAGACTGTTGCAGCAGGCAGCCGTGCACAGACAAAGTACTCTGCGGGACAAGTTCAAAGGCATGGGTTTTTTGCCATCGCAAGTTGACGAATTGGAAAAGGGGAACGCCGGGGCATTGGCTGCGCTCACGCCTGAAAAATATGACGATTTGGTGAAGAAGATGGGCTTTATGCGGGGGGATCTTGTACGCATGGTGCAACACCAGAATGGTGAACAAACAATCAATACGCTGACGACAGAGAAAGTCGGCGAGCTCAAGCGCCTTGGATTTGTCAATAGCGCCATTGTGCGCATGGCGGATCACGAATGCGGCGCGGACGTACTGAATGCACTGACACCGGACAAGGTGGCGGAAGTCAAGGCCTTGGGGTTCGCTGCCAAGCAGATTGAACAGATGGCCGACCATCCCTGCGGTGTGCAGGTACTGCACTGGTTGACGAAAGAAAACGTGGTGGCATTGAAGCGTGAGCTGAATGACAAAGCCAATATCGCCACCGAGTGCGTGACGCATATACTAATGAGCAATTTGAAGGAAATGGGATTTACTGAGAAAGAGGCCGCCACCTTAAGGAAAAGGAGTTCCCTACCTCTACTGAAAGCGCTCACGCAAGAGAAAGTGGACCAGCTCAAGAGCTGGGGCTTGACGGCGCCGAAAGATTTGATCGGCCTGCTTGGGAGTAAATCCGGCGCGCAACTGCTGCAGGCGCTCACGCAAGAGAAAGTGGACCAGCTCAAGAGCTGGGGCTTGACGGCGCCGAAAGACCTGATCGGCCTGCTCGGCACTGGAGCCGGCGCGCAACTGCTGCAGGCGCTCACGCAAGAGAAAGTATTGGCCTATTTGTCCGGTGCAGCGGATGCCGCAGCAAGTTCGCCGTCTGGCGCAAAGCGCAAGATGCCAGACGCCACGGGCACACGCGTACACGCGAGGAAGCGTGGCAAGGTGAAACAGGAGGCCGGCCCCGACTCCCTCAACTGGGATGCTTTTCCGCCTGCGTCGGTCCAAGAAGGGAGGGAGCAGATACAGCTCAATACGGCGCAGGTGCTTCATGTGCCCACCTTCACCCGCGCCGTGATCGAGGTGGATGGCGAGGGCGGGCACAAAATAGTCGCGGATATCGTGCGGGATATGGACAATGCGTTTACTGAACACCAGAGGCAACAAACGTATAACCGCGATCTGGAAAAGCGCTTCCCGATTCGCGATCCGGCCAATCCGGAACATGTGCATCCGCTTTACGCCGATCCCAATGACCCTACCCGTGTCGCAAAGGGCGTATCAATCAAGGGCGTGGACTTTTACAAGGCAACGTCGTCCCAGATTTCTGAAGGCACCCTTTGGCAGTATGCAATGAATGATGGAACACCGTATCACACCAAAGCCCTCTACATCGAAGCGCTCAAGCGTTCCGTCATGGAGGAAGTGAAGGCGACCATCGACGGGCGTGATCCACCTTCCTGCCAAAGCATCGCCATTGAACCAATCAAAAATAGAGAGCAATGCGATTCCCTGGAGGAATACCAGGCGACCAAAGACCAACTCGGCGCCTTCCTGACAAACTATGCAAAGGAGCAGCAACCCACCCTGCGCAATGCCAGGCTGGGCTGCATGTTTGCCGCCGCCAAGCTGGCAACGGACGAAGACGATGCCGCGTATCTGGCAAGGACCGGTGCCGAGTTCGGCCTTCAAATGTTGAGCGACTATGCGGCCGGCCGCAAAGTCTATGGGAAACAGGACCAGATTACCTGGGCGCCTCATGGCGGTGGCAACATGGCGCAGTATTTCAATACGTCATTCAAGAAGAAAACCATTAATGGCAAAGACGTTCTGGTATGCGATTTGGAAGGCGTAACGGCAATGCTGGTACCGATCACATTAACACTGACAGACAAGGATGGCGTAGAGAGGAAGGAGTCGATGCTAGGAATAGTCATCACCAAAACTATTGAAGAAGGCAAGCAGCCTAAGCTGGATTATGGTCCGAAATATAAGGTCCCGTGCAAGACGGACCGGCCGGACGCCATGCCCATTAAAACAGAACCGCTCGACGATCAGGACATCGTCATGACCGAGGCACCACGGGCGGCGTAACCGAATCGGATCCGTATTACCCAATTGCGTCAAACGAGCAATTGGGTTGGCGGCGTGTAACCGGTCAGCCAGCGGTGTGGTTGTTTTAAGTGGCGGGCTGATGTAGATCGGAACGCAGCGGGTTCTGTGCGAAACGTTGCTTCCAGATTCTCGGGGTAAGTTCGTGGACCTGTGATGCCGGATGCTGGCCGACACGCTGCAGGACATCGACGAAGTAGTCGTACGGATTGATA
>JAQGMD010000332.1 GCA_028292565.1 Burkholderia sp.
GAGGCGTTTTACAACGAGTTTCGCCGTTCCGCCTATCAGGAGTCGGATATCGATACGGTCCGCACCATCAGGCAGATGGCGGAAGAAGGCCGGCTCGACGAGCCGGCCATGTAGAAGCGCGGGCGCCGGCGCCCACGCCGGAACAACGAAGCGACGCTTAATGCCGGGTGCCGCCGCCGGTCCGTTCCACACCATAACGGACCGCATCTTTCACCTTGTCCCAGGTACTTCCCGGGTGGCTCGATTCCCAGTCGCGGCGGACGTCGGGTTCCACATCGTCCCAGCGATAGTTCTTGAAACGCTCGGTCCCGGAAAGCTGGGAACCGTAACGATAGGCCGAGTCGTAGTCCTCGTAACGGCCGCCGGCCGAGCCGTAGGCGGTTTGGAAGTGGCTGCGATAGTCCTTGTCGTCGTCGCCCGCACCCACTGCGCTCTTCACGCGTTCCATCGCGTAGCGGATCGCATCCTTGAATTTCTCCCAGGCGCTGCCAGGGTTGCGTGCTTCCCAATCCTTGCGCACATCCGGTTCGACGTCGTCCCAACGGGCATTCCGATATTTGTCGCTGGCCGACAGGGTAGAGCCGTAGCGATAGGCTGCATCGTAATCCTCGTAACGGCCGCCGCCTGAGCCGTAAGCGGTTTGCCAGTGGCGACGGAAGTCCGCATCGTCGGCTGCGGTGATTGCTTCGACGTCGACCTCGGTGCTGCGCACAGTGTCGCTGATGCTGGCTGTTTCCTGCGTGACTACCTTGCCGACGACAACTTCTTCCACTACGCGCGCGGTCTTCTCGACGACCGGCTCTTCAGCCATCTCACGCATCTCGACCGTGCCTTCCTTGAAGGCGGCGAGGTCCGCTTCCGTCGCCGGCTGGTCAACCGGATGACGCTCGACTTTTACATGCTCCTCGCGCAACTGGACGTTTTCCTGCACCGGGGTTTCCCTCATGCGCTGATGCACTCGCACGCCACCACGCTGCACTGCACGTTTGCCTACCTTCATTTCTTCCTGCACGATGGGGATCTTGGCTTCGGTTCCGGTGCCCGTGGCGGTAGCGGAACCGGTGGCGTACCTGCTGCGTTCCTGGGCGATTTCGTCATCAGACAACGTGGGCGCCGTTGTATCGAAGCTCGACCAACCCTGGCTGCGCCAGATAGTGGAGCGCTCATCGATGTCGATCGGATCGTAGCGATTCATCACGTCCATGGCCCGGTCACGTTGGTCGTCCGCCGTTACGGCGACCACCAGCACGACACTGCCGCGCCTTACTGCTTCTGCGTACACGTCGCTGCTCTTGTCGCTGTCCTCCATGCCGAACAGCGAGCGGAAGAAATGGCCTATGCCATGTGTAGATTCTCCGGCCGTGGTCGACCCTGCCTGAGCGGGTACATGTTCCGGATTCATCTGGACATCGTTTCGAGAAAACCCCGAAGCGAGGAGTTCATTCATCGCACCCTGCGCCTGCGATTTGTTGTCGTACACGCCAACTACGGTGTTTTCCATGATCAATCTCCTAATCAAAAAGTTGTTGTCCGGCGATGCTGCCGGATTCGCTTTCCTGACCCAGGCGTCGCAGTCGGGGATGCAGCAAAGGCATCAGCTATGCCAGCTTTTGCCGCCCTTGACGCTGTCGTCGAAACGCTCTACTTCCACCTTTTCCGAACGCAACACAATAGTCTGTGGCGCATGGGCTTCACGACGGTGGCGAGTGATACGCACTTCTTCCTTCAGCCGCAGCTGCTTCTGCACGACCAGCACTTCCTCCAGAACGGGCACCACCAGCGTGTCTCCTTCATAGCGCATGCGCGGCGGATTTGTTTCTGCAACGAGGGCGCCGATAACAATGTGCTCGACTTCCAGCTCGTCATGCAGCAACGGCTCGTCGACGATGTGCTCGTGCTCCGTGACGGTTTTATGAACCCGCACTCCCCTGCCGGTGTCCGCGATGCGTTTTTCTATGTGCAGCGTCTCCTGATGCACGGGAAAAGTAATCTGCGAATTGCCGTTTGCCGCAGGAGTCGCGGCGAACGAGAACGGCAGGCGGTACGCGCCATCAGGCTCCCGCGTGAGCAGGTCGACAGGAATCAGTACCTGCGGTCCGTCGCCGGCGCGGATCCAGACCAGCGTATTTTCTGCGCCTCCCTGGAGCGAGACGACGGATGCCGGTGTACCGTCACTATCGATGACGCGTGCGTGCATCAGGTCATCGGCTGCATTGCCGTGTTCCGAAGTTGAGATCATCGTGCCGCTTGGTTTCCATCCAGTGTCAAGGATGGCCGTAGGACGCAATAAGCGGGCCTGCCTTTACGACTGTGAAGCTCACACCTTCACTGGATACGCCAGATCTTTTTTACCTGTTTGGGGGGAAGAATTTACACGGTCGCACGTCGGTTACCGCGAGGCCAGTCCCATGAGAGAACTAAATGGCGTGGTACGTGCTCTTATTCAGAACATTTCCATTGTCAATGAAATAAGGAGTTGCTCATGTCAACAATTATTGCGGGCCATCTGGAAACGCAACCCAAGGTGCAGGAAGCAATCGGCGAGTTGCAACGCGCCGGATTCTCGCAGGAGCAAATCGCTACTTTCTACGTCAATCCCCCGGGCCAGCACGACCGCTATCCGATCGGCGGCGATTTTGAAAAGTCGCCGGGCGCCGAAGACACCGACAAGGGTGCTGCCGCAGGCGTTGCAATGGGCGCAGCAGCCGGCCTTGCGGCCACGCCGGCGATAGGTCCGCTCGGCCCGTTGGTCGGCGGTTATATAGGTGCGCTGGTCGGCGGTCTGGCTGAGACGAAGGATAGCGACGAAGATACGCCGGCGAATGCGCCGCCGCACGAGCATCGGTCGGGAATGATGGTCGCTGTCGCTGCAGACGATGAAGACCTGCGTGGCCGCGCAATCGAGTTGCTGCGTGCAATCGGCGCCTACGATATCGAGATCGCCGAAGGCACCATCAGCGATGGCGACTGGGTGGATTTCGATCCGGTTGCGTCGCCAAACCTGATTGAGGTGGGTGCTGCCCCGGTGCGGCGCGCCTGATCGGCCTGTTTAGATATCGAACGGATCGACTTCCAGCGTCCACTTCGCGCGGGTCTTGATCTCGCGTAGCGCTGCAACCCAGACCTTGAGAAACGCCTGCAGCGCAGGACGCGACGGCGACTCAACCAGCAGCTGCGCGCGGTCTACGTTGGCCACGCGCGTCATTGCCATCGGGATCGGGTCGTTGATCGTTACCCCCGGTTGGTCGACGCAGTCAGTGGCCTGCTGCAGGAAGTCGAGCGCGGTTGAAAGCTCCCGTGCCTCGGCGCGCAGCAGCGCCTGGTACAGGAAAGGCGGCAGCGCTGCATGCCGCCGTTCTTCCAGTTGTTGTCCCGCAAAACTGTCGTAATTGTGCGCCATCAGCGCCGCATACAGCGGGTGCTGCGGATAGCGGGTCTGCACCAACACCTCGCTGGCGCTCCCTCCTTCCTTTTGCGCAACGCGCCCGGCACGCCCGGCGACCTGCATGAGCTGCGCGAACAATCTCTCTGCCGCACGGTAATCATGGGAGAACAGCGCGGTGTCGGGATTAAGTACACCGACCAGCGTGAGGTTCTGGAAGTCATGGCCTTTCGCCACCATCTGCGTTCCGATCAGAATGTCCACTTCTCCCCGATGCACGGTGTCGAATGCAGCCTGCGCGGCGCCCTTTCGACGTGTGGAGTCGGCGTCGATCCGCATGATCCGCGCGTCCGGAAAGATTTGCTGCAAGCCTTCTTCCACTCTTTGTGTGCCGCGGCCGAGAGGTTGCAAGTCGACGTTGCCGCATGTCGGGCAGGACCGGGGTATGCGCAACTCGAGGCTGCAGTGGTGGCAGCGCAGGCGGTGCTCCGGTTTGTGCAGCACCATGAAGGCGGTGCAGCGTGTGCAATTGCTGATCCAGCCGCAGGCATCGCAGGAGATCACCGGCGCATAGCCGCGTCGGTTCAGGAACAACAGTGATTGCTCGCGGCGCTCCAGCCGCTGCTTCAACGCACTGATCAAGGTTGAAGTGATGCCCTCTGCCGGCTTGTCGCGTTCCATATCGACCAGGCGTACCTTGGGCAATACCGCGTCTTTTACCGCGCGTTCGCGCAGTTCCACCCTGCGGTAGCGCTTTGATTCCGCGTGATGCCAGGATTCCAGGGAGGGCGTAGCCGAACCCAGCACGATCGGTACCGATAACTGGCGTGCGCGCCAGACCGCAAGGTCGCGCGCCGAATAGCGCAAGCCTTCCTGCTGCTTATATGAGGGATCATGCTCTTCATCGATGATGATGAGCTTGAGGTGCGGCAGCGATGCGAGGATGGCCAGCCGCGTGCCCAGCACGATGCGGGCGCGGCCGAGGTGGGCTGCCAGCCAGTGGGTCATGCGCTCGCCTTCCGACAGGCCGCTATGCAGGGTGGCCAGCGTCAGGCCGGGAAAACGGGCGCGGATATTGTTTTCCAGTTGTGGCGTCAGGTTGATTTCGGGCACCATGATCAATACCTGGGCCGGGATCTGGCGGGCGTCGCCGGCGCTAAGGATGCGTGCGGCAGCCTGCAGGTAGACTTCGGTTTTGCCGCTGCCGGTCACGCCGTACAGCAGGATCGGAGTAAAACCCTCGGCCGCGGCGATGGTGTCGGCCGCCTGTTGCTGGGCCGCGTTCAGTGGGGGCATGCCGACAGGCGTGGCGTCCAGCCCGGGGTCGGCCATGGCTATTTTCTTCAGCGCGCGATCAAGCGCGACAGTTTTTATCGCGCGCAGGTTCTTGGGCAGGCCTGGTATGGCGACCTCGCCCAGCGGGCGCTGGTAATAGTCGGCCGCAAAGGCACAGAGGGCCAGCCAATCGGGCGGCAGCGGCGACAGCTGACTCCGGATGGCCAGTACTTCCTTCAGCTTGTCGGGTGCGACATCCGTTTTGTCGTCAACGGCGACAATCACGCCGACCACCTCGCGTCGGCCGAACGGAACTACAGCCAGCTGTCCCGGTACCGGTTCCGGCGTTTCCCCGGTTTCGGTCCACGCGTAATCAAAGCAAAAGTCAAGCGGGGTATCGAGGGCGATTTTGAGAATACGGCGTTTCACGAAGTTAAAGTGATCCCTAAAGAAGTGAGCTAAATACGCGTTTCATAAGCGCTTTTTCGACTATCCACAAATCCTGTGGATAACTTTGTGGACAACATGGCCTTGACAGGCAGAAACGCTATATCCCATGCGGGTTTCAACAAATTGCTCAGTTGTACAGCAAATAACTAGGTCCTTTAAAATCAAGCACTTAGATTTGCCGAAATCTGTAAAGGAAAAACAATGCATTGCAATTAGCGTTGCCTTTGCGGCGAATTGCGAGTACAGACTTTTGTGAATAAGTTGCCCGTAAGTGGTTCAGAAACGAGTCACTTCCGCGTATTTTCCTTAGCCACCATAGCGCTCACCCGGAGGTGCTCAAACGATGGTGAAAGCTATTTTGCCGATAAAAAAGTTTTGAGTCATTTGAAACACGTTGAATATCGATGGATGCAAAAACTACTAGATGCGCTGGACATCACTCCCCGCATTCTGTCAGACAAAAGTTAATGTATTACTTGCGAAGCTGTTGTAAGCGCCCGATTCTTAAGCGCTTTTTCAACTATCCACAGCCTGTGGATAACTTTGTGGAAAACAAAAGGCCAGAGCGCTGCAACACCCTGATTTCACGCGGGTCTTAGTAGAATGCCAAAAAAGAAAGCACAAATTAATCCTTTTGAAATCAATCAGTTGCAGACGCCTGATGCAACCTGGATACGTCGCCGCAAGTCGCTTTGTGCTGCTTCGCACTAAGAGGAACACTGTGAATAAGATTCGCGTTCATCTGCTGAAGCCGTAGGAAAGCAGCCGTATCCGGGGTGCAATTCCCTCAAACGCGTGCTCAGGCCGCGTGCATGCGGCGGCTGACTTCATGCACGGTTTCGACCATCACCGACACCGATTCCGGTGGAGTGAACTGCGAAATGCCGTGTCCGAGGTTGAATACGTGTCCGGCACCCGCCTGCGGTGCACCGAAAGATTCCAGAACCCGGGTTACTTCCGTGCGGATTTGTTCGGCGCCGGCAAACAACACCACCGGGTCGAGATTGCCCTGGAGGGCCACTCTGTCGCCGACGCGAGCCCGCGCTTCGCCCAGGTTCACCGTCCAGTCGAGCCCGACCGCATCGGCGCCGGTATCGGCAATCTGTTCCAGCCACAATCCGCCGCCTTTGGTAAAGACGATGGCTGGTATGCGCACGCCATCCTTTTCCCGTTGCAACTGGCTCACCACCTCGCGCATGTAGTTCAGCGAGAACTGTTGATAAGCGCCATCGGCCAGTGCCCCGCCCCAGGTGTCGAAAATCATCACTGCCTGCGCGCCGGCGTCGATTTGCGCGTTCAGGTAGACGGCCACTGCAGCGGCATTGGTTTTCAGGATGTGGTGCATCAAGTCCGGACGGTTGTACAGCATGGTCTTGACCGTGCGGAAGTCGTCCGAGCCGCCGCCTTCCACCATATAACAGGCGAGCGTCCACGGGCTGCCGGAAAACCCGATCAGCGGCACCCGGCCGTTCAGCGCGGTTCGGATCTGCGTTACCGCGTCAAATACATATTGCAATGTGCCCAACTCGGGCGCCTGCAATGCCAGCACCGCTTTTTCGTCGCGCAACGGACGCTCGAACTTCGGGCCTTCGCCGTCGGCGAAGTACAGGCCGAGTCCCATCGCGTCCGGCACTGTGAGGATGTCGGAGAACAGGATCGCCGCGTCGAGCGGATAGCGGTCGAGCGGCTGCAGTGTGACTTCGGTGGCGTAATCGGGATTTTTGGCAAGGCCGAGGAATGAGCCGGCGCGCTTGCGGGTCGCATTGTATTCCGGCAAGTAGCGACCGGCCTGGCGCATCAGCCACAACGGTGTGTACTCAGTCGGCTGGCGTAGCAGCGCGCGCAGGAAGGTGTCGTTTTTGAGAGGTGCGAATTTTGATGACATGGCGGGCTTTCGATAAGTCCGCCATTATCGCTTACCACGCCACGAAACGTGCGCCACGAAACCTAGGACTTGCGCCCCAGCGCCTGCGAGAGTTCCCGCGTCGCTGCCATCAGCAGGTTTCCGCACTCTTCAGTCCGCCCCTCGTCCAGCCGCGCCCCCGGACCGAAGACTCCGATCGAACCGGCCACCTGGCCGGCGGCATTGAAGAACGGTGCGGCCACCGCCACCGCGCCCTGGATCAGTTCGTCCTTGCTGACCGCATAACCGCGTTTGCGGATCCGGTCCAGTTCTTCCGGAAAGCGGCCCAGGTCGACCTGGGTCCCTTCGGCATACTCCTGCAAGTCCGCCTCGTTCAGGTGTGCAAGGATGGCGCGGCCGCTGGCGCCGAGAACGATACGTTCGCGATATCCGACCCCGCGCTTGAAGCTCAAGGGTTGCGAACTAGGCAACTCCGCAATACAGGTCCGGTATTTACCCTGGGGTACAAACAGGGCGACCGTTTCATCTATCTTTTCCCAAAGTGCGCGCAGGACGGGCCGGGCAACGTCTCCGAGATCGACACTGGAAGTCCATACATGCGCGAGATGCGCAACCGACGGACCCAACCGAAATTTTTGCGGATCGCCCGAGGAAATCAGGAATCCGCTCTGTTCCAGCGTATACAAGAGGCGATAAAGCGTCGGCCGACTCAGGTCGACGCGCTTAAGCAACTCGCCCGCCGAAAGCTCGTAGTCGGAGGCGGTGAACGCCATCAGGATCTCCAGCGCCCTGTCCACGGCGCGGACGCTGTCATTCAATTTCTCGGTCGCCAATTCAATTTCCTCGATAAAGCCTGTTCGCATTGCGAACTCTACATGAATCAGGCTGCAAACCAAAGGCGGCATGGGTTTGCCGCGAGACGCATCGTTTGACAGCACTCACTGTGTCCGTATAATGGACACATATCTTATCAGTCGGACAGGCGAAATGCCCGCCCACAAATTAATAAAGGAGATTGCGGTATGAACAAGGAACAATCCGAAACGCTGGTACGCACCGGTCCGGGTACAAAAATGGGCAACCTGATGCGTCGTTATTGGGTGCCGATGTTGTCGTCGAGCGAGATCGCGGAACCGGACGGACCGCAGGTTCGGCTGCAAATCCTGGGCGAGAAACTGCTCGCTTTCCGCGACACCGAGGGGCGTCCGGGCATCATCGGTGAATTCTGCTCGCACCGCGGCGTGTCGCTGTATTTCGGCCGTAATGAAGAAAACGGTATTCGCTGCTCCTATCACGGCCTGAAGTTCGACCGCAACGGCAAGTGTGTGGACGTACCGTCGGCGCCGCAATCGTGCGAGCGGATGAATATCAAGTCCTATCCGTGTATTGAACGTGCTGGCCTGGTCTGGGCCTATATGGGACCTGCGGACAAAATGCCTGCGCCGCCGGACCTCGAGTGGTGCAATCTGCCGGAAAGCCATGTGTTCATCTCCAAGCGCTGGCAGGAGACCAATTACCTGCAGGCGATGGAAGGCGGCATCGACACCGCGCACGTCTCCTACGTGCACAAATACGAAGTGGATGCCGACCCGATGCACAGGGGCACCAAAGCGCTCGACTACATCAAGGCCGACGGCAATGTGATCTTCGACATTGAAAAGCAACCGTTCGGACTGACGCTGTTCGGCCGTCGCAATGGCGAACCCGATTCCTATTACTGGCGTGTCACCCAGTGGCTGTTTCCCTGGTTCACACTGATCCCGCCGTTCGGCGAGCATTCGCTGGCCGGCCACATCTGGGTGCCGATCGACGACCACAACTGCTGGTCATGGAGCATCAACTTCCATCCGGATAAGCCGCTCTCGGCCGAAGAACGCCGCGACATGGAGCAAGGCAAGGGCATTCACGTCGAGTACGAGCCGGGCACCTTCCGCCCGAAGCAGAACAAAGACAACGATTACATGATGGATCGCCGTGCGCAAAAGGAAAAGCTCGCGTACAGCGGCGTGTTCGGTTTCGCGATGCAGGATGCTTCGCTGCAGGAGAGCATGGGATCGATCCAGGATCACGAAGCGGAGCGTTTGCTGCCGACCGACAAGGCAATCGTCATGGCGCGCCGCATGCTGACCGAGGCGGCACTGGGCCTCGAACAGGGCGTGGAACCGCCCGCGCTGGATGCAACGGCGCAGCACGTGCGCGCAGCCGGCGTACTGCTGGAGCGCTCTGTGAGTCCGGTCGAATGGGCCAGAGAGCATTTGGCCGATAGCCTTGATCAACCGGTGTATTCCCTGTAAAACATCGTCGCAGCCTATAACTAATAAAGGAGACAGTATGACCAACATGATTAGACGTACCGTGGTGGCGGCAATGGTTGCCGCCAGCCTCGGCGGCCTGGCCGCATCTGCAAGCGCCCAGGAGTGGACACCTTCCCGCACCGTGCGCATCATTGTGCCGATCATCGGCAGCACCAATGATGCACTGGCGCGACTGGTCGCACCGAAGCTGCAGCAGGCACTTGGCCAGTCGGTGATCGTTGAGAACAAGCCCGGCGCGGGCGGCAATATCGGCGCCGACATGGTTGCGAAGTCCGCACCGGACGGCCACACGCTGCTGGTCGGTTTCAACGGGCCTCTGGCTATCAACCCGACGCTGTTCACGAAAATGCCCTACGATCCGGTCAAGGATCTGGCGCCCATCACGCTCGCCGTGACGTCGCCGCAGTACCTGGTCGTCAATAGCAGCCTGCCGGTGAAGAACATCGCGGAACTGGTGGCCATGGCCAAGGCAAGTCCGGACAAGCTTTCCTATGGATCGGTGAGCATGGGCAGCGCTTCACACCTGACCATGGAAATGTTCAAGTCGGCCGCCAAGGTCAACCTGACCCACATCCCTTACAAGGGCGCCGCGCCGGCCGTCACTGACCTGGTTGCCGGAAACGTCCATGCGGCGTTCATGGTGCCGGGCAACGTGCAGCAGTTCGCGAAAGAAGGACGTTTGAGGCTGATCGCTTCGACTGGCCCGAAGCGCTTCCCGAGCACACCCAACGTCCCGACGATGATCGAGTCGGGCTACGCGGATTTCGTCGCGACATCCTGGATCGGCTTCCTCGCTCCTGCCGGCACGCCGAAGAACATCATCGACCGCTACCACAAGGAGATCGTGAAGATCCTCCAGATGCCGGACGTGCGCGACAGGCTCACTGACATGGAATTTGAGGTGGTTGCCACGACGCCCGACCAGTTCAGCGCGTGGATCCGTTCCGAGATACCGCGCTGGGGCAAGGTCATCAAAGATACCGGCACAAAAGCGGACTGATTGGAATCGAATTATGGCCAGACTTGAAAACAAGACCGCGCTGATTACCGGCGGCGGCGCAGGCATAGGCGCCGCTACCGCCCTGCTCTTTTGCAGGGAAGGCGCTGCAGTAATGCTGGTCGACGCCGACGGCGCGGCGCTGGAGCGGACGGCGCAAGCCATCCGTTCCGAACTGCCCCACGCCAGGGTGGCTCACCTGACAGCGAACGTCGCTGACGATGCACTGGCCGCAGCCGCGGTAATGCAATGTGTGGAAGCGTTCGGCGGGCTCGACATCCTCGTCAGCAACGCGGCGATGCGTAACTATTCGGCGGTGGGCGACGCCACACCGGCCGAATGGCAGGCGATGGTCAGTGTCAATCTGATCGGCACCGCGAACTACGCACGGGCAGCGCTGCCGCACCTGCGCCGCTCCGGGCACGGCAGCATCGTCAATGTCTCCTCCTGCTACGCAGTATCCGGACGCAAGGGCATGGGCATCTATGATGCAACCAAGGCAGGCCAGCTTGCGCTGACCCGCACCCTGGCTCACGAAGAGGCGGCGCACGGTGTGCGTGTCAATGCCGTCTGCCCCGGCTCCACGCTGACCGACTTCCATGTCACGAGAGCGCAGGCCGCCGGCAAGAGCGTCGACAAACTCAAGAACGAGCGGCAGGATACTTCGCTGCTCGGCCGCTGGGCGGCGCCGGAAGAGATTGCCTACCCCATCCTCTGGCTCGCGTCCGACGAGGCATCGTTCATGACGGGCACCACCGTCATGGTCGACGGCGGGCTGTCGGCGATGTAAATGAGTAAAGCGGATTTCAGTATGCTATTGGGGTGTAGGGTACCCTACACGCTTATGAACTTCGCTCCAAAGCGACCCCGGGTACGCTCCCGGACGTTGCCTCAATTTTAGATTCACAAGTTCTACGGAAAACAGCAAGCATGTCCAGCCCACCCCTGACCGCTTTTTTGTACGCCATACGATATGAGGCGCAAGGCATCATCAGCCTCGAACTGCGTCCGGCTCCGGGCTCCGCCCCTTTTCCGCCGTTCGATGCCGGGGCGCATATCGACCTGCACCTGCCGAATGGCCTTGTGCGTAGTTACTCGCTGCTCAACCCGACGACGGACAAGCAGCGGTACGTGGTCGGCGTACTCAATGACCGCAACAGCCGTGGCGGCTCGCGTTGCGTGCATGATCAGCTGCGGGTCGGCATGACCTTGCAGGTATCTGCGCCGCGCAACAACTTCGGGCTGCAGGAGGCGGCTTCGCACAGCGTATTGCTGGCCGGTGGTATCGGGATTACACCGCTGCTGTGCATGCTGCGTCGTCTCGTTGCGTTGGGCAAGCCGGTGGATCTCATCCAATGCGCGCGCTCCGGCAAGGAAGCCGCTTTCATGGACGAGATCAACACGATCTCGGCGGCGGGCCAGGTTCGCGTGCACTGGCATTTCGACGACGAGCAAGGCGGACCGCCCGACTTAAAACAACTGCTGGCGGGACGTCCCGCCGACACGCATCTGTATTGCTGCGGTCCGGGTCCGATGCTCGATGCGTTTGAGCGTGCATGCGATGAACTCGGCTATACGAACACCCATATCGAACGTTTTGCGGCAGCCGCGCCTGTTCCAGCTGCGGCCGATGCAGGCGGGTGCAGCGTCGAACTGCGGCGCAGCGGCATGACGATCCAGGTCCCGGCGGGCAAATCCCTACTCGACGCGTTGCTGGACGCCGGTGTGGCGCATGACTACAGCTGCAAGGAAGGTATCTGCGGCGCCTGTGAAACGAAGGTGTTGGAGGGCGAAGTGGAGCATCACGACAGCATCCTCACCAAAGACGAGCGTGCCGCCAACAAGAGCATGATGGTGTGCGTTTCGCGTTGCAAGCGGGGGCCGCTGGTACTGGATATCTGAATTAAGGCACCGCGCAGGGATAAGTTGGGCAATTTGGCGGCCGTCGCGGGATGCGGTGCAAGGCGTGAGGAGGAGCCATAGCGAGCTATGGCGACGACGAGCAACGCAGCAACGCGCCCGCTACGGCCAGC
>JAQGMD010000353.1 GCA_028292565.1 Burkholderia sp.
GCGTGCACGCAATCGCAATGCCCATCATGTGGTCGCAGCGCTCACCCAAACGCCTGGTGAGACGCAGGACAGAGCGGCAGGACTGACTTATGGCAGGCATGCGATCCCCAATAGCGTTTATGCCAAACTCGTGGCAATCCCCGGGATATATGCGGGCGACGATGAACTCTCTCTTTACAGTTCGCTCCCTATTCATCAAGACAAAACCTTTGTCGTGGTGGATCAGGATGGAACCCTTTTGGCGTGGCAATCCACAAGCGGGACGACGGGACCGATAAGCGGCTGCGCGCGTTGACGACATAGGTATCTACACAAGCCGACCGACTACAGCGCATGGCGGATCCTTCCTTCGCAATTTCGTCGCTACGCGGGAAACTCTAAACCCGTCATGCATGCCTTGTCGCCGTTGATCTTTATCACTGCCGTGCGTCACTGCCGCTGATCGCGACATAGAACGCAAAATTAGAGGGGAGACCTCAGGGTCGCGACCCACCGTTTTTAGCCGACGGCAATGCGTCGATTGGGATGCTAATCCCAACAACATTCATGCTTGCCAGTCGCACTGGTCGCGCCACTGCGCCAGGAAAATTCGGAATTGCTACTTGGAACTGTCGTGCGGTTTACCGGTCCTAGACGTTCCGAGAAAATCCATGCGTCCATGTGTTCCTATGGAACGCGTAGCACAGCCAGCCCATGCGGAATACTGCTCAATGAGAAAACCGAAGAAATCCAGCGCGGGAAATAAACGCTGCCACAAAGTGAATGGGCAAGCGCGCCCAAAGACGGAACACAACATACGCAAGGAAGGCCCCGACCGACTGTCCGTAAACAAAGCTAATCCGTGCGAACCGGCCTCATCGCATTTTCCGGCGCGCCGCAAAGCGCCGCGGGACGAAAATGAGCGAAAGCGCGAGCTTTGGGAGCGGAAGCACGCCGAACTCGAGGCTCGATGGGTGGCCGCCCAATCCCGGCAAACCGGGGAGGAGACCGCGCGCAAGCGCAAAATGAGACTCACGTACAGCATTACATTCACGGTCTTGGGCGTGCTCCTCTGCGCCCTCACCTGGTATTTTGCACAGGGCAGCATCAATATCACCACCCCCGCATAGTCTGGGCCGGCCTCGCGGCGGCGCCCTCTGTTTTGCGCTCAGTATCCCGGCGCGGGACAGAGCAGCAGATCGTAATTCTTGAAGAACCCGGCTCATTTCAACCGGCTGATTTCCCATGCACGCTTGACGACGATCCAGAGACGGTCATCTCGCGCGGCGGAAATTGCATCGTCAACCCGTTCGGCGAAATTATCGCGGGCTCGACTTTGAAGGCGAAACGATACTCACAGCTAAGATTGTCGAGCATAGATGAAGATGTATATAGGCGGCCTCGTACCGCCGTCGGGCGGTGAGTTAAAGTAAGAGAGCAATGACCAGTTGTTTTCACTTGAACCAGGCGTATCAGGGGACAGGCCCTGGGGTTTCCCCGCATTCAGAAGGCGTCGGGACACGCCCTTCGCGCCTGTTCCATACTATTCGTCTTTACGTACGTCCGGCCATGAGACCTTTTGTCAGTACGTCAGCAACCACCTCATTGAGTTCAACGCCGCGCTCTGTCGCCAGCGCTTGCAGTTGCTGCACCAGATCGCTGTTGAGTTTGACAGCAAACGGTACCAGGCCCAACGCCTGATCTCGTTTGCGTTGCTCGCGTCGATCCATCACAGGCGTTTCGCCTTTGCCAAAACCGGCCACGCCAGGTGCAGCCATCTTCCCCATCAGTTTCTTGGCTTCGCTCTTCGCCATCCCGGTTTTTTTCACTGTAATACCCTCGTTGATTCAAAATATCCATTCTACGCGGTATACCTTCCGTACCTTCCCGCGCAAACGAGCCAAGGTAATGTTCCGGGATCGGCAATCAGGCGGCCCTGGTGTTCGGGATGCATGATTAGCCAAGTGCGTGCTGCCCGGTCCGCACTTCGCCAGGCAGGCACCGCAGCTACCACATCAAGTCGTCCGGGATCTGGAAGGCGGCATATGGATCGTCCGCATCGATCTCGGTGCTGGTCTTGTTCACCCGCACGACGAGCGAAGCATCGCGCTCGGCGATCTTGTCGGCGATAACCCTGGGCACCAATTCGGCCGCGCCGCCGTGGCAGACAATCACCAGGCGCCCGGCCATTAAATGCGACTGGACCGCGGCCGACACATACATCCGTTCGATCTTCTTGTCGTGGGTAAAATTGTAGGCGATCTCGCCGCCGCCCTTACTCTGGCGATTCTGCTGCACCATCTGGGCAATTTGCGCCACGATCGCCTTTTGGGTGGCGGCCGCATCGCGCTGGGCATTGAGTTCGCGGGCCCGCTCGGCATTCTTGCGTTGCGTTTCAAGTGCGGCGAGGCGCGCTTCATCGACAATGGGCGTGCCAGTCCGGCGCTCGACCTTCTTCTGCTTGCTCTTTTCCTGGTTGGCCTGTTTAACTTTGTTCTTGTCGACCAGACCGGCTTTTAAAAGCTGCTCTTGCAAAGAGACCATATGTGCTACTCCATAAATTGGGTCCGCCGGCCCAGGCAGCGGCGCCGGCCAGTGGAAAGACGCTAGCATAGCAAAAATGTCGCCTCGGCAGACCCGCGATCGCGGCCCTTGGGTAGCCGCCTATACCGCGACCGGTTCGAATTCGGCATTCCATGCGCCATGCAAACTGACGAATGCGTTTTTTTGTATTTCTAAGGGAACTTCTTTCCTTGGTAAAACCTGATATATCGCACATGCCGTGATGGCAATCGAGACAACAATGTCCTCGTGCAGTGATTGAAGCAGATTCCCTTTGAAACTGTTTTGTAAAACCTGACTAATCGAGGAAATAACAAGATGTCGGAGATGAATGACAACCGAAAAACCATGATGGTGACTGGATTGTTCAATGACCGCGATAGTGCGGAACGTGCCTATCAATCTATTTCCGATCGTGGCTACACCAAAGATGATGTCAATCTGGTGATGTCCGATGAAACGAGAAAGCGTTACTTCTCTGGTGATCACGCTATTGAAACCGAGCTCGGCAGCAAGGCGGCGGAAGGTGCTGGTATTGGCGCCGGTATTGGTGGCGCACTCGGCGCGATTGTTGCGGCTGTGGCAGCGGTGGGCACATCTCTTGTGGTGCCAGGCCTTGGCCTGGTGATTGCAGGACCAATCGCGGCGGGTCTGGCCGGGGCTGGTGCGGGTGGCGTGACCGGAGGTCTGCTGGGTGCGCTGATCGGATCGGGCATACCGGAAGAGCGAGTCAAGCATTATGAGGACGGCATTCGAGACGGCGGAATCCTGATGGGCGTGACACCCCGTTCGGAGGAAGATGCGCTGCACTTTGAACAGCACTGGAAAGACGCTCGTGGCGAGCACGTCGTCGGTACCGGCGTCGGTGCGGCGGCCGGCGCAGTGACCGGAGCGACGATTGGTAGCGTGGCAGGTCCCATCGGCGTGGCAGCCGGCGCGGCCATCGGTGGAATTACCGGCGGCCTGGCGGGCAAAGGTGCAGCCGAGGTGGTGAACCCGGATGCCGGTGATCAGCTTGGCGATCACAACCTGGCCAAAGGTGTCGGTGCTGGTGGGGGTGCAATGGCAGGCGCCGCCGTCGGTGCGATTGGCGGTCCGGTCGGCATGGCAGCGGGTGCGGCCATTGGCGCCGTTGCCGGAGGCGTCGCAGGACGAGGCGTTGCGGCGGCGGTAAACCCGGCGGTCGAAGACGGGCACTGGCGTGAGGCTTATACCACCGCACCCTACTATGTGGCGGGACGCACTTATGACGATTACGGTCCAGCCTACGCTCTCGGATATAACGGGCGTTCACGCTACGACGGGACGTTTGACGGCGCTGAACAAAATCTGAGCAGCGACTGGGAAACCGTTAGAGGGCAATCGCGTCTGACCTGGCAAGAAGCCACGCATGCGACGCGTGCAGCATGGGATCGCGTGGATCAATCAACTACTGGCAATGCGGAACGCAAGATCATCATCGTTAATCACTTAAATCAGGAGAACTGAAATGAACTTTATTATCTGGATCGTCGTCGGCGGCATCATCGGTTGGCTCGCAAGCAAGGTCATGAATACCGATGCCCAGCAAGGAATTATCCTCAATGTTGTCGTCGGAATTATCGGCGCCCTTCTAGGCGGCTGGCTGCTCGCTCCACTGTTCGGGACCGGCACCATCAATGCTAATGACTTCAGCGTCCTGTCTTTATTCGTCTCTTTCCTGGGCGCTGTAATTTTGCTCGCGATCGTCAATTTGCTTCGTCGCGGTAAAGTCCGTTGATTCAAAGTACGGCTATCTCGACAGCTACCGCCCCATCCGGGCGGTAGCTGTCGTTTCGCATTACCTCGTATTACAGGACAGGCCCTGAGGTTTATCCACATTTCGCCATGCGCTCACTGCCCCGCTCCCCTTCAAGGCTGAGGATTTCCCCCCGAGTGTAGCCAGGCACCGCGAGACGTCTGCCCATGTTTGTCACCAGATTCTATTTATCTACTATTTGCAAATTTACATGTATTGCCATATTTTTTGCGCACGCTGAAACTTCAGCTAGCCCATTTATAAAAACAATCAGTAGACAAAATGAAGATCACAAGAAGAAAATCGCTTGCCGTTTGTGTGGCCGGGTTCGTGCTCGCTGCGCCGCTGACGGTTTTTGCGCAACAAGCCTGGCCATCCAAGGCAATCA
>JAQGMD010000370.1 GCA_028292565.1 Burkholderia sp.
CCCGCGCCCCGCCTGAGGATAATTTCCGGTACGTCGTACATCGGCAGGACAGCGCTTAATTTGTCGATCTCGGCTTCCAGCGTTGCTCGACATCCGTGGTATTCGTCGCGCAGGTAAATATAGATGATTCCAATCCCGACCGCCCATGCGGCGATGAGCATGCCCTCGAGGACGCGGTGCGGGTCGCGTTCGAGATAGACACGGTCCTTGAACGTACCTGGTTCGCCTTCGTCGATATTCACCGCCATCAGGCGTGGTTCCGTCTCCGCTCGCACGATGCGCCATTTGCGGCCTGCGGGGAAGCCCGCGCCTCCCAGGCCGCGCAATCCCGAGCTCTCCATGGTCTTGATGACAGCTTCGACATCGCGCTCGCCCGAAATGCATTCCCTGAGGATCGTATACCCGCCATTGGCTTGATAACGATCGTAATCGATAAACTCCCCCGACACATGGCGCAGTTCATTGGCGCGGGCCTTCGCGGCGATGGCATCGCAACTGGCATGCGGCACCGGGTTTTGTCCGATGACTGCGGCCGGCGCCTGTTCGCAACGTCCGATGCAAGGTGCGGCGATGACCCTCACGTCCTTTCCGAGGATCTCCGGAAGTGTAGCCAGCAAATCGCGCGCGCCGGCCATCTCGCAGGACAAGCCGTCGCAGACGCGGACCGTGACTGTCGGAGGCGACGCTTCTCCTTCCCTGATGACGTCGAAATGATGGTAGAAGGTGGCTACTTCGTATACCTCGGTCTGTGCCAGCTTCATTTCCTGGGCGAGCGCAGCGAGATGCGCAGCTGACAGGCAGCCGAACTTGTCCTGGATTTTATGCAGGTGCTCGATCAGGAGATCGCGCCGGCGTGGTGAACAGCCGAGAAGCGCCTGGACTTCGGACAATGCGAGCGGATCGACGCGACGACCTTTCGGAGCCTGGCGCTTGCGCTCTTTCGAGGGTCCCTCCGCTGCGATGGGAATGATGGGGTGGTTCATGGTGCTGCTGGTTTGTCGAGAGTCGATTTGTGAAGCTGCATAATTCCCCTCTACTAAAAACACTTAGGGTGGGGATGGGTTTCGGTTGCACACCAGAGAACCCCATCCCCATCCCAGCCTTCCCACTGAAGGGGAAGGAGCGGATGTGCCGCGACATAATTTTGTGGGTAAACCTTAGCCCGCTTGCCGGAGAGGGGATTTGTGCCGCTAGCTCGAAGGCGGCTACTTAAGAAGCCCCGCCCCCCTCGCCCACTGATATTTCGCCCCCAGTACAGCCACCGGAATCTCCGTCGAATACGCATACGCCGGAATCCCGTGCTCGTACAAGTACTGCGCGGCCTCCTCCACCTCGACATCACCTGCCAGCGAAGCCACGATCGGCTTCTCGATTCCCTTGGCCCGCATCTCGTCCCGCGCTTCCACAATGATCCTGGCGAAAACCATCGGCGGCGTGATGATGGTGTGCCAGTACCCGAGGACGAGTGCGTGAATCCGCTCATCCTCCAATCCGAGCAACACTGTGTTCTTGTACGTGGTCGGCGGCTCCCCGCCGGTGATGTCGACCGGATTGCCGGCCGCGCCGAACGGCGGAATGAACTTGCGGAAAGCCTTGTCGAGATCGTCCGGCATCGGCATCAGCTTCAGTCCGTTTTCCACACACGCATCCGACAACAGCACGCCCGAACCGCCGGCGCCGGTGATGATGACCACGTTTTCCCCCTTCGGCGTCGGCAGCACCGGCACACCGCGGGCGAAGTCGAGCAGATCGCGCAGGCTGCGGGCGCGAATCACGCCGGACTGTTTCAAGACATCCTCGTAAATCTTGTCGTTCCCCGCCAGCGCGCCGGTGTGGGAACTGGCCGCCTTGGCGCCGGCAGATGTGCGTCCCGCTTTCAGCATGATGACCGGTTTGGTTTTTGATACGCGACGCGCGATCTCGGCAAAGGAGCGTCCATCCTTCAGGTCCTCACAATGCTGCGCGATGACTTTGGTGTTGGGGTCCTTCTCAAAGAACACCAGCAAGTCATCCTCATCAATATCGGACTTGTTGCCCAGCCCGACGATGGCTGACACGCCCATCTTGGCCGACCTGCTGTACCCGATGATCGCCATGCCAATTCCTCCGGACTGCGAGGACAAGGCGGTGGAACCCTTGTAGTCATAGGCCGTGCAGAAGGTGGCGCACAAGTTGGCGGGTGTGTAATAGAAACCGTAGATGTTGGGCCCCATGATCCGGATGTTGTGCTCGCGGCCCACGCGCACCAGTTCTTCTTGCATTTCATGCTGGCCGGTTTCCGCGAAGCCGGACGGGATCAACACCGCGCCCGCGATTTTTTTCTCGCCGCATTCAGCCAGGGCCGCCGCAACAAACTTCGCCGGGATCGCAAAGACGGCGGTATCGATCTCGCCGGGAACATCCTTCACGCTGGCGTAGGCCTTGTAGCCGAGGATTTCGGTGGCCTTCGGATGGATCGGGTAGATGTTCCCCTTGTAGCCCCCGTTGATCAGGTTTTTCATGACCGAATTGCCGATCTTGCCGTCCTCGGAAGAGGCGCCGATCACGGCGAGCGATCTGGGTTGCATGATGCGATTCATGCTGACCAGGATTTCTTCTTCGCTTGGACGATACCGTGGGGTCTTCTCAGCGAAATCGACCACAATGCGCACGTCGGCAGCGATCGCCGCATCTTTGGTCGCAAATACCGGGTTCAGGTCCATCTCCGAGATCTCAGGAAAATCGCTGATCAACTGGCTTACCCGCACGATCATATCTGCCAGCGAGTCCCGGTCTACCGGATCGCTGCCGCGGACACCCCTGAGCATTTCCGCTGCCTTGATACCGTCCAGCATCGAGAGAGCATCCTCAGTCGTCGCGGGAGCGAGGCGGAAGGTTATGTCCTTCAACACCTCGACCAGCACGCCGCCCAGACCGAACGCAACGAGCTTGCCGAAACTGTTGTCGGTGACCGCACCGATGATCACCTCCTGGCCGCCCTGCAGCATCTGCTGCACCTGCACGCCGACGATGTTGGCGTTCGCCTTGTAAGCGTTCGCATTGGCCATGATCTTGTCGTAGGCCTGGACCGCTTCATCTGCATTCTTTACGCCGACAATCACGCCGCCGGCTTCCGTCTTGTGCAGGATGTCAGGAGACACAATCTTCATCACCACCGGGAATCCCATGGACGAAGCAAGCTTGCGTGCCTCCTCCGCGCTGGTCACCACACCCTCCTGAGGTACCTTGATGCCGTAGGCATCGCACACGAGTTTGCCCTCGGGCGCGGTGAGTGAATCCCGTCCGGCGGCCTTCACGGCATCGAGAATCTGCCTGACCCTGGATTTATCGCTGTTCATTTTTTGTCTCCGCCTCAAAGATGAATCGGTTGTCTTGCCGGCTTCAGATCACGCGCTCGGACCGCAGCGCCTCGATGTCAGCCATGCTGTATCCCAGTTGCTCCAGTACCTCTTCGGTATGTTCGCCCAGCAGCGGTGATCGGGTCACCTCGGTGATGCTGTCGGAGAGCTTGATCGGATTGCCCACCGTCAGATACTTCCCTCGCGTCGGATGATCGACCTCGACGACGGTACCGGTAGCGCGCAGTGAGGGTTCCTCGGCAATCTCCTTCATCGATAGAATCGGACCGCATGGAATGTCATAGCGGTTAAGGATTTCCATCGCTTCGAACTTGGACTTGGTCTTGGTCCATTCTTCGATCCTGGCAAAGATGGACATGAGCCGCGGCAGCCGGGCCGGCGGCGTCGCATAATCCGGGTCGGTAATCCAGTCTTCCTGACCTATCACCTTGCAGATGGCGCCCCACACCGGCGCCTGGGTGATGAAGTAGATGTAGGCATTCGGATCGTCCTCCCACCCTTTGCACTTGAGGATCCAGCCGGGCTGCCCGCCTCCGGACGCATTGCCGGCACGCGGCACCGCGTCACCAAATTTGCCGTTCGGATATTGCGGATACTCCTTCATCACGCCGGTCCGGGCCAATCGTTGCTGATCGCGTAGTTTGACGCGGCACAGGTTGAGCACCGTGTCCTGCATGGCCGCCAGCACCTTCTGCCCACGGCCCGTGGAATTGCGCTGGTAGAGGGCGGCCACGATGCCCAGCGCAAGATGCACGCCGGTACCGCTGTCGCCGATCTGGGCCCCCGTGACCAGCGGCGGCCCGTCATCGAAGCCGGTGGTGGATGCCGCGCCGCCGGCGCATTGCGCAACGTTCTCGTAGACTTTGCAGTCCTCGTACGGCCCCGGGCCAAAGCCCTTGACCGAGGCCACGATCATGCGCGGGTTAAGTTCCTGGATACGCTCCCAGGTAAAGCCCATGCGGTCGAGGGCGCCCGGCGCAAAATTCTCGACCAGCACATCGCAATGCCTGATCAACGCTTCGAGCACTTCCTTCCCTTTGCGGTGTTTGGTATCCAGCGTGATCGAGCGCTTATTGTGATTCAGCATGGTGAAGTACAGGCTGTCGACCTCCGGAATGTCGCGCAATTGCCCCCGCGTGACATCGCCCTCCCCGGCACGTTCCACCTTGATCACGTCGGCGCCGAACCAGCCGAGCAGCTGCGTGCAAGTCGGGCCCGACTGCACATGGGTAAAATCCAGAATGCGCACACCATCCAGTGCTTTGCTCATGGTTTCCTCTCCTCGATCACTTGTACATGGTTTGGGCCATGGTGCCGGGCGCATAAACGGAGGGATCTACCCAAACGTTAATGACGGCGCTGCGGCGGGTCGTCTGCACCGATTCCCGCGCCCGCAAGAGCGCCGGCCCGATCTGTGCCGGGTCGCGAACTTCTTCTCCGTAGCCCCCGAGCATTTCGGCAAAGGTGCCGAACGGGACGTCGCCCAACAGGTTGCCGACATTACCGCGCTCGTTGCCGTACTTGGCAAGCTGCCCATAGCGGATCTGGTTCATGGCAGAGTTGTTGCCGATGACGGCAATGTAAGGCACCCCGAAGCGGTTGGCCGTCTCCATGTCGAATGCTGTCATGGAGAAGGCGCCGTCACCGTAATAGCAGAGCACTTCCTTGTTCGGATGCGCCAGGCCGGCAGCGATCGCAAAGCCGGTGCCGACGCCAAGACTGCCCAGCGCACCGGGATCCATCCATTGCCCGGGGCGGCGCGGGCGCACGGCCTGTGCCGAGATGGTGACGACGTCGCCTCCATCACCGATGTAGATGGTGTCGTCACGCAAAAACTCGTTGATCTCGTACGCGACCCGGTAGGGGTTGATCGGCCGGCTGTTGTCCAGAAATTTTGCCATCAGCTTCGCCGTGGCCTCTTCCTCCGCGCCTTGCAAATACTGCATCCATTCCCTGCGCTTGGCGGATGCGCCTTTGTCGATGCGGCCGGACGCCGCCTGCAGGACTGCAGCCAGGATCGTTCCCGGATCGCCGACCACGCCCAGCGAAATATCGCGGTTCTTGCCCACGGTGCGGTAGTCCTGGTCGATCTGCACCAGCGTCGCGTTTAACCCAAGGCGCTTGCCGTAACCCATGCGGAAGTCGAACGGCGTACCGACGATCAGGATCACGTCCGCCTTGTCGAAGCCCTCGCGCCGCGTGCGGTCGAAGTGGTGGGGGTCGCCCGGCGGCAAAAGGCCGCGGGCCGCCCCATTGAAATAAGCCGGAATGTCGAGCCCGCGCACCAGCGCAATCGCCTCCTCATGTCCGCGGGACGCCCACACCTGGCTGCCGTACAGGACGACCGGCCGCTCCGCCTTCACCAGGATATCGGCCAGCTTTTCTATGTCGGCCGCGTCGCCCAGCGACTTCACCGAGGCCCGATAGCTCCCCGGCTTCGGGATCACGGCGCGGCTGAGGTCGATTTCGCGGTCAAGTATGTCGCGCGGGATTTCAAGGTAAGAAGGCCCGGGAGCGCCCGCAAAGCACTCGCGCGCAGCCATGGAGACCATGTCGGCCACACGCTCGGTCGAACGCACGCTGGCGGAGAATTTGGTAATCGGCCGCATCATGTCGACGTGCGCCAGGTCTTGCAGCGAGCCCATCATATGCTGGGTCAATGCCCCCTGGCCGCCGATATGGAGCACCGGGCTTTCGGAACGGAAGGCGGTCGCAATACCGGTGACCGCATTGGTGCAACCCGGTCCTGCGGTGGTAACGACCACGCCGAGCTTGCCTGTCTGGCGCGCATAGCCATCCGCCGCATGGGCTGCAACCTGTTCATGGCGGACATCAATGATGCGAATATTCTCGTCAACGCAGCCGTCGTAGATGTCGATGATGTGGCCGCCGCAAAGCGTAAAGATTGTGTCTACTCCCTCGTTTTTCAGCGCGCGCGCTACGAGGTGGCCGCCCGAAATGACGCCGGCATCCCGGGTTTTCTGCTTGAGCGTGTCCTCGGCGGTCGTCGCCGGCGCACTATTGGCTATCACTGTAGACATGGTTTCTCCTTTGGTCGTAGAGCGTCTCGGATCTCGTTGTGACTTGTGGTTATAATCATTGAACGTGCGCAAGTTTCGTCAGGGTCAATTCATCATACTGAGCCGGCATCGCTCTTCTCATTGACCCCGGTCAATTTTCACAATAACCAGTGGAGCTAACGAACCTACATGTCATCAGTCTCCGACCATCAGGAACGAAACATCATCCGAGTGCAGCTCCGGCAAAACGTGGTGCTGAAAGACCTGAAGGAAAGTGAGATGAGCGAGCTTGAACCGCTGCTCACTGTGGTCGACTGCGGCAAGAACCACTTCCTTCTGCACCAGGGGATACGCGAGATGGAGCAGTACTTTCTGCTCGACGGCATACTCAAGCGCGTGGTGACGAATGGATCGGCGAAGGAGATGATCCTGCGCTTCGCGCATGAACGCGATATTGAAACCAGCTATGCTGCCTGGCGCCTCAAAACGCCGACCCCGTACAGCATCATCTCGGTGACGAAAGCACGCGTCGTCAAAATGCCGATGCTCGAATGGATCGCCTTCATGGACAGGCACATGGAACTCAAGCATGGCTTTGAGTATGAAGTCATGCGGCTGATGAGTGAAATCCTGTCCCATACCATCACGCTCCATTTGCTCGATGCGCCCGGGCGGGTTCACCGCTTCATGCGCAAGCACCCCGACCTGGCTGAGCGCATCCCGCAAAAAGACCTGGCGACGTATCTCAACCTCTCCGCGGAAACCTTGAGCAGGTTGAAGCACCAGGGGAAGATATAGTTTTCTGTCACAGTCATTGCGCGGAAAGCAGTACGCTCCCTAACCCGTCAGCGCATCATCCAGAATGAGTCCTCATACAACACCGTCCGGACCAACTCGCCGACTTCGTCCAACTGGTGCGCGACCACAATCCCGCACTGCTCCATCACGGCGATCTTATCCCGCGCGATCTCCCCAGCGTGTTTGCCCGCCGGATCCGCAGCGCCGGCAATAAATCCGACCACCGGCTTCTTCATGTTGTTCTTGATCCAATGCGCGCAGGTTTCTTCCTCATCGCTATCGGTATCGCCGAGCATCACGACCACCTCGGTCTCCGGGTCGTCGTTGAACAGTTGCATGGCGTCGATATGTTGCATGCCGCTGAAAGGGTCGCCGCCGATACCCACGCAAGTAGACTGTCCGAGGCCGGCTTGCATCAGCTGACCGACGACGTCGTACACGAGGGTGCCGGAGCGTGATACAACGCCGACATGTCCCTTGTGGTGTATATGCCCGGGCATGATGCCGATCTTGATTTCACCCGGCGTGATGATGCCCGGACAATTCGGCCCCAGTAAGCGTGTCTTCGTGCCGCGCATCCTGTCCAGGGTGCTTTTCATTTCATCCTCAGGGATACCCGTGGTGACGCAGACCACCAGCTCCATGCCTGCGTCGACGGCCTCGTCAATTGCCGCGGCGGCGGACGCTGCGGGCACATAGATCACCGATACCGTTGCGCCAGTCCGATCCTTCGCCTCTGCGACGCTACCGTATATCGGAATACCCTCAAAATCCTGGCCTGCCTTGCGCGGGTGCACCCCGGCGACAAAGCACTCGTTGCCATTGGCGTAGTCGCGGCACATCCGGGTATTAAGCTGCCCGGCCTTACCGGTGATTCCCTGCGTGATGATCCTGGTGTGCTTGTTGACTAGGATAGCCATGGTTATTTCTCCTTGCGCCAGATAAAATCATTTTGCCGATGTGAACCGTTTAGCCGTGGTCATGACACGCAGCTGATTGTCCACCGTTTCCACCCCGGACACTGTCCGCACAATTTGTTCCGTCGCAGTTCGTTCTTTCGCGTTGACAACGATGCCCTGGAGCGCAACGTGCCCACTGCGGCATATGATGCTCACATGTGTGTCGCGGGTTGCATCTGTCGATGTTGAGCACCTGGCCAAGCTGCACGGCGATGTCTTTGGCAAGTGAACCCATCTCCTGGGTCAACGCGATTACGGGCATGTCCGCTCCTCTTCCTCAATCCACTGGTTGCTCTTGTGCGAGCTTGTCCGGACGGACCGACCGAATCTTTTTCAATCCGCGCGAAATCAAGGGCCAGAGTAGCAGCAGCAATGCCAATGTCGTGATCGAACCGACCAGCGGATTGGACCACATGATGGATACATCACCCTGTGACATGAGCATCGACTGACGGAACGAGTCTTCGGCCTTATCCCCAAGCACCAGGGCGAGCACCAGCGGCGCTAACGGAAAATCAAGCTTTTTGAACAGGTAACCTACGACACCGAACAGCAGCATCAACCACACGTCGAGCATCGCGTTGTGCACCGTATAAGCACCGACCGCGCAAATGGCGATGATGA
>JAQGMD010000395.1 GCA_028292565.1 Burkholderia sp.
AGCTGGCGGCGCCGCAATCGGCGCGATCGGCGGCGATGCCGGGAAAGGCGCGGGCAACGGCGCTGTCGTCGGTACGATGGCCGGCGGGAGGCAGGCACGCCACAGTCAAGCGGCCAGGAATCAGCAGGCACAGGGGAACTCGCAGGAATCGCTCAACACTTATTACCGCGGTTATAGCGCTTGCATGTCTGGCCGTGGTTACACGGTCAGTCAATGAGCATGAAGGGAATCTTCAATGGATACGCTGGTCCGACGACTCCTGTGCCTGACGGCGTGCCTGCCGCTGGGCTTCGCCATTGCCGCGGATTTCGACGGCTCCAGGCCGCTGATTTGCGCGCCGACCGAGGCAGTGGATCTGTACGCTGGCGAAGAAATCGTCAAGGCGCGTCCAAACGACATCGGCGCTCCGTCGTTCCTGCGCGTGGATATCGCCAACAAGACGATCGCCGGGCCGAAGCGTGTCACGCCAATCAAATATGTTGAGAAAGACGACATGCAGATACTGCTGCAGGGGACCGAACTAGGCTTTGGATGGACGCTTGCGCTCGATCAGCAAGAGGGCGCGATGACCATCACGTTCGTCGACCGCGCGGGTGCCGTCGTACTGTCTGGTACATGCACGCCGATCTGATAACCCGCTTTGAAAACAGGCAGTGCGTGACAGATTGAAACAAGAGGCAATTGTAAATCGGCCAGGCGGCGCTGAGACTTGCCCGTGGTGTTTTCGGCCCGAAACTGCAACCGGGAGGCGAGGTTGAAATGTTGAAACAGCTTATCGCTGGATGCCGGCTGCCGAAGGCGAGTCCGCCATGTGGCCGTCTGTCGGATCGTGCTGCCATGGAGCGAAGAAGCGCGATGTTTCTTGCGGGTGTAATGGCGTGTGTTCTCTTGCTGGCTGGATGCGCATCGCCGCGGGCTTACGTTGCGCAGCGCGCTGCGCCCGGTCCGTTGTCCTGCTCGGCGCCAATTCCGCAGCGCGACGTACTGATCGGCGTGGCGATGTCGGGCGGGGGCAGCCGCGCAGCCTTGTTCGGCGCGGCGAGCCGTGAGGCGCTTGGCACCGTGCAGACACGCAGCGGACAATCGGTGCTGGAGCAGGTGGCGTATCTGTCCAGCGTCTCGGGAGGAAGCATTGCCGCGAGCTACTACGCACTAAGGAAACCCCGGCGCAACGTGAGCATGCTTACCCCCGATGGCGCAATGACGGATGCGTACCGGACTTTCTTCAATGAGTACCGGAATGCGGTCAGTCAAAGTATCGGCCCCTCCGTGTTCTGGCGCCAGATCAGCCGGTTCCGCTGGGTCAATCCGGCGCTGGGGGCGGTCTCCATGGATGAGATCCTGCGCGAGCGGCTGCTCGGTGATGCCACCCTGATGGATATCGCCCAGCGTGAAGCGAACGGAGACAGTCCGGGCCTGATCGTCAACACCACACTCTATAACAATGGCCGCCGGTTTGCGCTCACCGCTCAACCTTCGGAAATTTTCCGGTACGACTTTTTCGCAGATCTGCAAGCGTCGTTGGTTCGCGCGGGAAAGCCGTCGCGAATCCCTCCGGTTCTGCTCGACCGCTGGCAGCATTTGCTTCCTATGACACCGCACGAGCTCCACATGAATGCGTGCCGGCTACCGCTTGCAGCAGCCGTCACAGGTTCCGCGTCGTTTCCGCCGGTGATCGGCCCCATTACGTTCCGGGTCGAGGGTGATCCGACTTACTGGCACGCCGGAGACGGCGGCCTGTATGAAAACCAGGGAGCCGAAACAATTCTGTTCATGTTCCTGAAGCAGTTACGGGAGAAGAATGCGCGCCGGGCGCTGATTCTGGCATTCGACAGTTCCTTCCCCTTCGCGGTCGGCGACGCCCGGCTCAATCAGCGCGCGCAGCCCTTCGGCTTGCTTTCCTTCGACTTCAGCCGAATTCCCAGTATCATGGAAGAGCGTGCTACGACCTATCGGGCCTTGTTCTTCCGAACCTTACAGATGGAGGGCGTGTTTCCTGACGACCGTACCGTCCAGGTGATTTTTCTTCGCCATATCGATGCGGTGTGGGAGCCGGATCTGAGCGATCTGCCCGCAAGCTGCCGCAACGAAAACCCGAAGCTGCAGTCGCCCGCGCAAGTACGTCAACGGCTTGGCGAGATCCCGACACGCCTGCGCATCGAGTCTGAATGCGACCGTCAGTTGCTGACGGTCTCCGCCGCCAAGGTCGTGGCGCAGAACAGGCAGACCATCCTCGAATTTCTCGATGGTTCAGCACCCACCCCGCTTCCGTGAAAGAGGCCGATCCGGCACAATGGCATGAGTATCCTATGGTGGGCCGAGAGGCAGGCGGAACAGGCAATTATCCGGGAAGGTCCTGGCCGCCGGGCAATCCACCGCAGTGGCCTGCGCGAACCCGGGCGTCAGCCTGTACAACCCGATGCAATGCCTGCTGTTTCGCACACATGAACCAGCGCGGCGACCGAGCGGACTTCCATCTTTTCCATCGCCCGTGCGCGATGCACTTTCACCGTCTTCAGCGAAATTCCCAGATCGGCTGCAATTTGCTTGTTCAGCCGCCCAAGGACGACGTGCTCCATCACTTCGCGTTCGCGCGCGGTCAGGCGGGAATGGCGATCCTTGATT
>JAQGMD010000406.1 GCA_028292565.1 Burkholderia sp.
GTCCGACCACTTCGCAAGCGGTTTCCGGTAAGGAAACGCCGAAGCCCGCAGCTAAAGAAGCGCAAGTCGCGCCGGCAAAGCAGAAGAAACTCAGCTACAAGGACCAGCGCGAACTCGAGACGCTGCCTGCGCTGATCGCCGGGTTCGAAGCCGAACAGAAAACGATTTCGGAGCGATTGGCCGATCCCGATCTCTACAAGCAGCAACCGGCGGAGGTGCAGCGGCTCAATCAGCGCTTTGCCGAGCTCGATGCGCTGCTGATGGAGAACCTGGAAAAATGGGAAACGATCGAGGCGAAATCGAAGGGATGACTTGCGCCCCCGGCGGTCGGTTGGCCGTCGATTAGTTAAATTAATTAAGCCTTTTGCACGCTTCCCGTAACTCGGGAAGCCGGCCGCGTATCATGTCGGCATCCGATGCATGCGGCCGCTCATCGAGGTACGCTTCCAGGTCGCGCAGCGCGGCCTGTGGGCATTCCAGGTTGGCGTAGGCGAGGCCGCGGTCGCGGCGCTCGGTAATATCGTCCGGCAACAGGATCACCAGCCGTTGCTGCACGCCCAACACCCGCTGCCAGCGCGCGTGCTCAACAAACAGCGCTTTTAAATTTCGCAACATGCGCACCAGGATATCCCGCGGCGGTGCCGCCTGCAGATAGGAGCCCAGGGGTATCTCCGACGGGTAGCCTTGCTGTTCAAAATAGGGCTCCAGTCGTTCTTCGAGTTCCTCACGCGACAAGCTCACCCCGTTGAATGGGTCGAGAACGATATCGCCCGATTGCACTGACAGCTTCATCAGAAAGTGGCCAGGGAAGGAAATGCCTTTCACATTCAGGCCTATCTGCTGCGCAAGTTCCATGTACACCACCGCGAGCGAAATCGGAATGCCACGGCGCGTGCTGATGACCCGATGCAGGTAGCTGTTGTCGGGGTCGTAGTAATCGTTGACGTTACCGGCGAAGCCCAGCTCATGGTAAAAAAAATGGTTGAGCATGCGCAGCTTTTGCACGCTCGACGCATCCAACGCCAAACGGCGTTGCAGTCTGGCAGCGAGAATCTCGATCTCGGCTTGAGTTGCCGACAGATCGAGCTGCGGATCGACGTCCTGAGCAATTGCCAGCGCAGCCTCGAACAAGGGGATCGAATCGTCTTGTTGGACTAGCGAGGCAAAGTAGTCTAGAGATTTGATCATCATACAAGACCATCATATAACACGAAGCCGTCAATGAAAGGATAGCCGGCCATAAAGATGACGGTCTATGTCAAGCAGCTTGGCATAGTCATGCCGAAATGCGCCTGAAATCCCTGAAGCGAAATCCCATTGCAAGCAATGCTCCGAAATAGGTGGCGCCACAAACAAGCATGACGAGCACCAATGCGCCTACGCGCTTCCACGGCTGCTGGTGCATGCCGATCCAGTCGAAATGTCCAGCAGTCCAGAGCGCAACGCCCGCCAGCAGGAACAGCGCCCCGGCCAGTCGAATCAAGAATATTCCCCATCCCTTGTGCGCCACATAAATGCCGCGCCGGCGCAAACCCCAGTAGAGAAACACCGCATTCAGGCAGGCGCCAAGTCCGATTGACAGTGCAAGACCCGCATGGGCGATCCACGGCACGAACAGCAGGTTCATCAACTGGGTGGCAATCAGGACCCCGATAGCGATTTTGACAGGCGTTCTGATATCTTGTTTCGCATAGAAACCCGGCGCGAGAATCTTTACCAAAATCAATCCGATCAAACCGACACCGTAGGCGATCAGCGCGCGCCCCGTCATGGCGACCGCTTGCTCGTCAAATTTTCCATAATGGAACAAGGTGGTCGTCAGGGGCTCCGAGAGCGTGGCGAGTCCCACCGCAGAAGGCAGCGCAAGCAGGAAGGTCAGTCGCAGGCCCCAGTCGAGCAAGGAGGAATATTCTGCGGCGTCCGCATCGGCGTGGGCTTTGGCCAGGCTCGGCAACAGGATCGTGCCCAATGCGACCCCCAGGAGGGCCGTAGGGAACTCCATCAAGCGGTCGGCATAGGAGAGCCAGGAGACGCTGCCGTTTTGCAGCCGCGACGCGATATTTGTGTTGATGATCAGGCTTATTTGCGCAACGGACACGGCAAAAGTTGCCGGCACCATTTGCTTCAGCACTCGCCTTACCCCAGTGTCGGCCAAAGCCGGCCGCGGGTCGAGAGAGATACGCGGCAGCATGCCGATTTTGCGCAGGGCGGGAATCTGGATCGCGATCTGCAGGATGCCGCCCACAAATACCGCGAATGCCAGTGCATAGATCGGTTGCTTAAGATGAGGCGCCACGAACAGCGACGCCGCGATGAAAGACAGGTTCAGCAGAACCGGTGTGATTGCCGGAATTTTGAATTCCCGCCATGTGTTCAGGATTCCGCCGGCCAGCGCCACAAACGACATAAAGCCGATGTAGGGAAACATGATGCGCGTCATCGCGATCGATACATCAAATGCATCGGGATCCGATTTCAGGCCTGTTGCGATGAAATAAACAATTACCGGCGCAGCAGCGACGCCGAGCGCGCATGTAATGAGTAACGCCCAACTCAGGACTGTCGCAACGTGGCTGGCCAGATCCTTGGTCGCGTCCAAACCGTGGCGATTCTTGTACTCGGCGAGTATCGGAACGAAGGCTTGCGAAAAAGCGCCCTCGGCGAAAAGTCTGCGCAGCAGGTTGGGGATACGGAAGGCAACGAAGAATGCGTCTGTATAAGCCGATGCGCCGAACGCTCGCGCAATCAGCAACTCACGAATTAATCCCGTTACGCGCGAAAGCATCGTCATGCCAGAGACGGTGGCAAGCGTTTTATGCAGATTCATTAAGTTTGCGCAAGAAATCCCGTCGAAAACGGCGGGGAGGTAAGCCTGGCGCCTTCACGCCCCCGTTTCTTGCTTCCTTTCTCTTTAGCTATCCGTACAAACTGTATAAACATACAGTAAAATATACGCATGATTCTGGCATGTTCATTACGACCAGAGAAAAAATACTGGCATACAAGGCTATCAAGCATGGCGCCTGGTATGAACAAGTCGACGAACGTTTCACATCCCGACTCGGTTCTCGGTGCGGCGGTCTGCCGCCTGAGTGGCCGAAAGGTATCGCAGGGCGTGGAGTAAGGCAGCGGGTATGCAGATGCGGTTTGAAGATCATCGCGGTGTGAGCGCTGCATTAAATATCCTTGCCCGGCACGGACATGTGCCGCCATTCGTGGGAATCTCCGTCCTTGAGGGCGGAGAAGATGTCAAGGGGCGCAATTATAGCCGCTGGTCATGGCGTGGCAAGCGCGGCAAGTGTTTTTAAATTCGTAATGGAGCCCGCTGCAGAGGGCCGCAAGCCAGTTGGATCGTTAACTTCATGGCAATGCCGATTGACCGACAAAGAAGCGGATTGTCCGTTGTCGGAAAAGTCGTTATAATCCTTGGCTTTACAGAATTCTGTCTCGCAATTTCGCGAACGCAGTCCGATTTCGTTTTAGGAACTATTCATGGCAAATACCGCACAAGCGCGCAAACGTGCTCGTCAAGCAGTCAAGCAAAACGCACATAATTCTGCCCAGCGTTCGACGTTGCGCACGGCGATCAAAGCCGTTCGTAAAGCGATCGAGGCAGGCGACAAGGCAACCGCGTCGACAGTGTTTCACAATTCGATCTCCACGATCGATCGTATCGCCGACAAGAAAATCATCCACAAGAACAAGGCTGCTCGCCACAAGAGCCGTCTCGCTGCAGCTCTGAAGGCCCTGGCCTAAGCAGACAGATACCGCGGCCCCGCTGGCTTGTCCACCGGGAGCAAGCAGGTTCAGAAAAAACCCGCATGACTGATGTCACGCGGGTTTTTGTCGCTTATTTTGTCGTTAATACGGCGGCAGGCTCAGTGGCTGCGATAGGACTCCCGGCCCAAGGCGTCAGTGAGGCAATCCCTCGATCGTGGCGCCGGGCTTGATGTTCTTTTGCTTGAACCAGCCCTGGTTCATCTCCAATGCGTAACGCGCCGGCGTTTTCGCGCAGTGCGACTCGGTGCTGTGGGGTTGCATATCTTCAATATTGATGATCTTTCCCTCCGCATCGAGGAATGCAACCGATAGCGGGATCAGTGTGTTCTTCATCCACATGCACACGCGTGCAGGTCCTTCGAACAGGAATACCATTCCTTCGTTTTGGCCCATCCTTTCGCGGAACATCAGGCCTTGCTGGCGATCCGCTTCCGTTGCA
>JAQGMD010000410.1 GCA_028292565.1 Burkholderia sp.
ACGCAAAAGCGCAGGGCACGAAGTGCTCCGCCTCCGTCGGCATGCCTGTTCGACGCCGGCCAGGGAAGTGCGTCTAAAAGGCGCAATCCCAATGCTTGAATCACTCCTCTTCGGCCGGGATGACAAGCAAGCGATACGAATCGGACGCCTTCTGATCGCAACCAGCGTCTACTTCTTCGCCATCTTCTTTGTCTATTGCAGCACTTCGGCAGGCATGATGCCCGCTGCTCATTCGCAGGAGGTGCTCGCCGCAGCGCTCCTGGTCAACCTGCTTTTCTATCTCGCGATACGCTTCGACTTCAATCTGCGTTTCCGCGATTCGAGCCTGACTATCCCCCAGATGACGCTCGGCATGCTGGCCAACAGCTACCTGCTTTATCACGGCGGCCCTGCGCGTCCGGCAATCCTGATCGGTTTCTTGATCATCCTCGCATTCGGCACCTTGAAACTGCGCCCGCGCCACATCCTGCAGGTCGGCGCGCTGCCCACTGTCATCTACGGCGGCATGATCGGCTATGATTTCGTATGGCATCGAGGCGAGGGCAACCTCATGGTGGAAATCCTCCAGTGGCTGGTGCTGCTGTTCGTGTCGCCATGGTTTGCGCTGATCGCCGGCCACGTAGCCGGAAGCAGGCGCAAACTCAGGGAAAGCCGCGAGCGCCTGGAAACTGTCACACGTGAACACGAAGTGGCGCTCAAGAACATCCAGGAGCAGGCGACGCGGGACGAACTGACTGGCCTGTACAACCGCCGTTACATGGCAGGCGCGTTGCGCCAGGAGCGCAGCCGCACCGACCGTACCCATGAACCGTTCTGCGTGCTGATGCTGGACGTCGATCACTTCAAGCGTATCAATGACGGCGTCGGCCATATCGCAGGCGACAACGTGCTCATCGCCGTGACTGCGGCGATCGCGCCGCAATTGCGCGCCATCGATCACTTCAGCCGCCATGGCGGCGAGGAATTCCTGGTGGTGATGCCATCGACATCGCTCGATGCTGCGATGCACGCCGCGGAGCGGATACGCAAATGTATAGAAGAGACGCCCATTGAAGAGGCGGGCGTTAAACTCCGCGTCACGCTCTCGATCGGCGTTGCCGAGTACCGTGCAGGTGGGTCGATCGACGTGACACTGGCCGATGTCGATCGCGCGCTGTATCGGGCCAAACATAACGGACGCAATTGTGTAGAGTGTTCGAGGACACCGGTAGCTACTTCGCTTGGCGTACGGACTGCATAGAAGGGCGAAAGAGGCGATAACTATGAACCACATGACCGCGACCCTGGTGCTTTTCATTTTGCTGTCCTCCGGCGCCGTTGCGATATACCTGCTGCGAAGGTCGCGGGGCAAACCGCGAGACAACGGATCCCACAACGCCTACCGGCTGGCCACGGAGATGGCGAACGAAGGCTTCTATGTCGCGCATCCCCTGCGTTCCGGATCCGGAAATGGGAAAGTGGCCGACTGGAAGATCACCGACTGCAATGAGCGGGGCGCCGAATATTTCGGCGTGCACAAGCACCAGCTGATAGGCAAAAACTTCTCCGATCTGTATTCCGCCGCGTCCATGGAGCGAGTGCTCGACATTTGCGCGCGCGCGGCGCAGGACGGTTACTACGAAGACCAGTATGAGGTCGTTGCCGATTCGCCGCTGAAGCTCAAGTGGGTGCATCTGCAGGCCATCACGAGCAGGCCGGGACTGGCGTTCTCCCTGAGGGACATTTCGAGCAAGAAGGAGTACGCGCTCGAAGTGGCCCGCCTCGCAAATGAAGATCCAATAACCACCCTGCCAAATCGTCAATGGCTCGCCGATTTTCTGCCGAAGGCATTGTCCGAGGCCAAGGAAAAACTGGCGCTCCTGATCATCGACCTCGACGACTTCAAAAACGTGAACGATTCGCTCGGCCATGCGGTCGGCGATTTGCTGCTGCGTGCCACGGCGATGCGCCTGAAATCGGTAACCGGTCCCAACGACCGCGTAGTCAGGCTGGGCGGCGACGAATTCGTGATTGTGCTGACCGACATCAGCAGCGCGATTGAAGCAAGGCGCATGGCGGACATGATCAACGAAGTATTGCGCTTCCCCCTGGAGCTGGTGAAGGGAAAGAAATCGATCACCACGTCAATCGGCGTCAGCCTGTATCCCGACGACGGGGCGGATATGGATGCGCTGCTGAAAAGCGCGGAAATCGCGATGTACGCGGCGAAAAGCAGCGGCAAGGCACGCTACCGCTTTTACGATCCGCACCTGTACGAAAGCCTGACGGGCCGGCTGATCCTCGAGCAGGAGCTGGCCGAGGCGATCGAGAGGGATGAATTCATCCTGGTTTTTGAACCGCGCATGCGTGTTTCCACTGGCCGGTTATGCGGGATGGAAGCGTTGGTGCGCTGGATGCATCCGACACGCGGCCTGGTACCGCCGTTGGAGTTCATTCCATTGGCCGAGTCGACCGGGCTGATCCTGAAAATGGGCGACCTGCTGATCGACAAGGCGTTCCGGCAAGTCCGGCTATGGTCGGACTCGAGCCTGCCAACGGTCCCCGTATCGATCAACGTATCGGCGCACCAGTTCAACAACGGCAATCTCAGCCGCACGTTTTACGAGGCGTTCGAGAAATACAAGATCAATCCTGAACTGATCCAGGTGGAACTCACCGAGTCGGCGACGCTGGGTGACGAGACCGCGATCATCAAGGAGCTTTCCGCGATCCGTTCGCTCGGGATCAAACTGCTGCTCGATGATTTCGGCACCGGCTATTCATCGCTGTCGCAACTGCAGCGCCTGAAAATGGACATCCTGAAAATCGATCGCTCGTTCCTGCTCGACCTCGACCGGACGCGAGAGGGTGAAGTATTCGTGCGAGCGATCATTTCTATGGCGCATGCGCTCGGCATGGGAGTGATTGCCGAGGGCGTGGAGAAAGAAGCGCAATTGAATATCTTGCGTACGCTCTCGTGCGACGAAGTGCAGGGCTACTTTCTCTCCAAGCCGGTACCCGCCGAAATCATGTCGCAGTTTCTGGCGCGCAGCCATTATCCGATGGTCAACCACCCCCCGTCCGCAACCCTCACAGCGGTATCCTGACCGCTTTTGCATTATCATCGCAATAACTGACAAAAAGTCTCCCGTTGTTGACTACCGCCTTTCAGGCTGGCCTATTGTGAATTACACAACTCACGGATGAACAGGCAAGAAATACTCTCCGCAGCAAAGACGGAATGCCTCCGATCGTTTGCGCAACTGACGCCAACCCTGACGAAGCAAACCGCTGATGCGCTGTTCGCCATGGCCGGACAGCGCAAGGACTATGCTGAGCAACGCATGCTGCTCGATGCCTATGGGACCTTGCTCAAGCGCGGGCCTGCGCTACAGCAGCGCCTGCAAGAGACGCTCGGGGATCTGATCGACCGCGCGATAAAAACCGCCTACAGCGCCGATCGCCCCTCGGCGCCGAAATCGCACACCCTCGACACGATGTCCCTGGTTGATTCGTCGATCATCGAAGATGAACTGAAACTCGGCCGGGTCACCAGTCGCTTTCACGACAAGTCGGGGCTGCACATACAACAGCTCAACCTGCGCATCGCATCGCTATTCCAGCAGGATACCGTCAAGGAGCGTGAGAACCCGTTCCGTCCCTATCTGTTCTCGCGTTGCATTGCTTCCGCTGTGAGTGAACTCGGATTGTCGGCCGAGACTTCCAAGGTGGTGATCGAGCAGCTGGTCAGCGAACTCCTCGAGGGCGTTGACGGCATCTACGAATCGTTGAATACCTCCCTCGAAAAACTCGGCATAACAACCAGGCTCGCGATCGTCAGGAAAAGTCCCTCGCCCGGTCATCCGTCGGAAAGAGGATTCGGGGACACCGTAGCAAGAGGTTTCGGTGACACAGTAGGACGATTCGGCGATACCGTAAGAGGCTTCGGCGACACCGTAATGGGAGGCGCGCCCGCGTCTTCTCCAGATACCGCGCCTGTGAAGAAAGCCGCGCATAAGGTCGAGCAACTGCTACGCATAGTGCGTCGAAATGTCAGCCCGGGGAGTGGGGGTGGCGGAGGCGCAGGTGGCGGTAGTGTTGGCGGTGGAGGTGGCGGTGGAGGTGGCGGTGGAGGTCAAGGTGGCTTAGGTGGCTTAGGTGGCGGCAGCGCCTACGCAGCCCAGAATCAGTCGTCTGATTCCGGCCCCGGCTATGGTTCCGATGCCGGCGACGACGGCGTCGCCTACGGCGGATCAGCCGACGCGCCACCGTTCCTCAATACCGCTGCCATGTCCGAAGGCTGGGTATCGGGAAGACACATCGTCGGCCAGACGCTCAAGAAATTATTCACGCCACGCGCGTCACAGCATGCCGCCGGCGGATCCGGCGGCGGTTATAGCGCCGGTCATGGCGGCGTAGCTCCCGGATTTACCCCGGGGCCGCTCGCCATACCGCCCGAGGGTTCCGTCTACCACGTGTTGAAAGACACGGTCGTCACTACGCTGGAAGATGTACTCGACAGCGAAGGCGAAATCCGCAACCTCATCTTCGAAAAGCGGTCAACGCTGCTTAGCAAGACGACCGACAGCAACGAGATGATGACCATCGACGTGGTCGGCATGATCTTTGAGTTCATCCTGCGCGATCCGGAGGTTCCGGCGGAAGTGCGCGCCCAGTTGGGAAGGCTGCAATTCCTGATGTTGAAGATTGCGCTGCTCGACCCGCAGTTGTTGACCGAAAAGACGCATCCCGCGCGCAAGCTGATCAACCGCATCGGCACCGTCGCACAAGGGGTGAAACAGAATGACCCGTTCGGCGAACGGCTTACCGGCGAAATTCATCGCATAGTTGAAGCGCTGCTCGCGGATGACTCGGACACCATGATATCGGTGGCCCGCCTGCTGGAAGAGTTCGAAGAATTCATCGACAGGGAACTGCGTTCAGGCGACGCTACGATCGAACGCGCTGTGGAAGCGATAGAAGAGGCGGAAAAACGCAGCGCCCACCTGGCACGCATGACGGCACAACTGGGCGAGGTTCTTGCGGTCGTCAAAACAGATTCGTATCTCCGCACTTTTCTCGAAAGAACCTGGCTGCGCGCGATCGAAAAGGCCGAGCATGACGCTCCCCAGCTCGCCAGCCGTTACAGGCAGCTGGTCCCCGACCTGGTGTGGAGCGTACTAGACAAGCGGAGCGACCAGGAGCGTTCACAACTGGTATCGCTATTGCCCAAGATGGTCGCCGACCTCAAGGCCGGTATCGATTCCGTAAACACCGCCGAAAAGCAGCCGTTCCTCAGCTGGCTCATCGACCGCCACACAAATGCGGTGAAGACGGCCGGCACGCCAGCGCCACACCTGACCCTGCCGACGATACGGCAGCAATTCGAAAGCTTCACCGGCGGTTCCGCCGACCAGGCGACGGACGAAATCGCCTTCGAGTTCGAGCCCGGCTTTATCAATGACGCCATTGCAGAACTCAAACTGCAGATCGGTGGCATTGACGGCATGCCCGACACGGGGGCCGCTGCAGGCAACCAAGGCGTAGCCGCACGACGGGCAGGTACAGGCGAGGACGATCAGGTGAACGAGGAAAGCGTGCTAAGCCGCCTGACCGTCGGCGTTCCGGTTGAGCTCGATTTCGACGGCACGCCTCAACGTGCTTTGCTCAACTGGATGAGCAAGCGCGCCACCAGCATGCTCCTCAGTTTCGAAGGGAACAAAGTCCCGACCATGATTACGGTGAGGCTGTTTCGCAGGTTGCTCGCGAACGGTCGGGCTCGTTTTCTGGAAGTGGCGCCGTTGTTTGAACGAGCGATTGCGTCGCTGCTGGAAACGGCTGACAGGGTGGATGAGGCGTATGAATAGGCAGGGCGAGGATTAGGATGACTCCACTGGCCGAAAAGAATCCAAGCGCTTATAGCGCACTTGCGTCGATCAGACATGCCGCCTTCGGTGGAACTGATCAACGTAGGGTCGGCGACTAAGGCATCGCGCAGGAATAAGTTGGTCAATTTTGCTGGCCGTAGCGGGCGCGTTGCTGCGTTGCTCGTCGTCGCCATAGCTCGCTATGGCTCCTCCTCACGCCTTGCACCGCATCCCGCGACGGCCGCCAAATT
>JAQGMD010000430.1 GCA_028292565.1 Burkholderia sp.
CGCAACGGTGACATGATCGAACTCGACGTCGCAGCGCGCCGGCTTCAACTGGAGGTCAGCGACGCAGAGCTGCAACGCCGCAAAGCGGAATGGGTCGCACCCCAACGCCCGACACGCGGCTATGCGAAACAGTACGTCGATCACGTGCAGCAGGCCCATCTGGGCGCTGATCTCGATTTCCTGGTTGGCAGTAGCGGCGCTCCGGTTCCGCGCGAATCACACTGACAAGGCCAGCACGGGATAGTCACTCATGACGAGGCGCGCAGTGACTCCATCGGATGTCAACCGCGCGTGGCAGCCGACCGGCAAAGTCACTTTGTCCGGGGTATGCCCGAAAGGCAGTCCGGTCAGCACCGGGATGTCCAGTTCCTTGCGCAGATAACCGAGCATCGCATCGAAGTCATAACCATTGTCGTAATCGCTCAGGCGGTACTTTGAAAAATCGCCGAGCACGAGTGCTTTTTGCCGCGCCAGCAGGCCTGCATGGAATAACTGCAGCAGCATCCTCTCAACCCGGTATGGATGTTCGTTGACGTCTTCCACAAACAGGATTCCACCTTCCACGCGAGGCAGGTATGGTGTTCCCACCAGGTGGGTCAGCATGGTGAGATTGCCGCCCCATAGCGTGCCAGAGGTCTCAACCGTCGGATTCTGCAGGCCCTGGAACTCGATCGTATAAGTCGGGCCCATCAGGCACTGTCGAAAGCTGTGCAAGGTAAAACTGCTCAACTCTACTCGGGCAAAGTCATTGCAGATCATCGGCCCGGAGAAACTCGCCGTTCCGGTCAGGGCAAGCAGTCCCATCTGGAAGGCAGTGAAATCGCTATGTCCAACGAACAGTTTCCCGCTCGCAGCGAGAGCATCAAAATCGAGTGCGTGCAGCAGGCGCGACATGCCGTACCCTCCACGGAGGGAGAGCACGATCTGCATTTCAGGATCCATGGCGGCAGCGTGGAGTTGAGCGGCGCGGGCCATGTCGGTGCCGCCGAAACGCTGATGTTTCGCGGCAGGATCGTGGTAATGCCGCACCCTGCATCCATACGATTGCAGCAAATCCGTGGCCCGCGCCAGTGCACTTTCGTCTTGCGCATAGCCACCGGGCGCGACGATCGCCACACCGATATTCGAGAGATCGGTTGTTGTAGTCATTCAGTCATTTATAGGTTCTAAGCCCGGCGTTACTCCGGCTCGAAGGGGAATGAACTACGGCGTACGGCCGCGGAATTACGGCGCTCAGCGAAGAACTCCTTCAGCAAGGCGCTGCAGTCTTCCGCCAGTACGCCACCAACCACTTCGGTATGGTGATTGAGTTTCTCCTGCTCGAACAGATTGAGGATAGAGCCGCATGCTCCGGTCTTCGGATCGGCCGCGCCGAACACGACGCGCGCAAGGCGTGCATGCATCATCGCGCCGGAACACATCGCACAGGGTTCAAGCGTGACGTAGAGCTCGCAACCGGGCAGCCGGTAGTTACCAAGGACGCTAGCGGCGGCGCGCAGGGCCATGATCTCCGCGTGCGCAGTCGGATCATGGGTGCCGATCGGTTGATTAAAGCCGGTGGCGACAACCTGGCCGTCCTTCACCACAACCGCGCCTACAGGGACTTCACCCAGCGCCCACGCATTGCGGGCCTGGTCTATCGCCTGGCGCATGAATACCGTGTCAAGCATGGTCACCGGGCACGTCGCTTACTTCAGCCCAGCAATTGGGTGTTTCATAGAGCGTGATTTTGGCAAGGCGCAGATGCCTGCCGTAGTGATCCTGATAAACGCCTTTCAGGATATCAAACGCGATGCGTGCCAGGTTCTCCGCGGTCGGAACGCGGTTCAGCACAACCGTCTTATGGTCCGGCAAAGTCTCCAGGAACTGCCTGACCGCCGTGTCTTTTTCATACACCAGGAACGCATGATCCCAGACATCCACCAGATGTTCTTTGGCCAGCGCCTTCACATCGGAAAAATCCATGATCATCCCGCTGTCGGACTGCCCTTCCTGTTCGACAACCTCACCGGCCAGAGTGATATGCAGCGTATAGCGATGCCCGTGCATATTGCGGCACTGGCTTTTATGGTCGGGAATGCGGTGACCGGCGTCGAATTCCAGCTTGCGGGTGATCGTTAACATGACTGCTCTGGGACTTTCAGGGGATTTGCAGAAGCTTGTGCGTTTGCAGGCTCAGCTTCCACTTTGGATTTTTCTTGCACACGTCGATCGCGAGGCGCGTATTGGCCTCAACCCCGGGACCATCCATCGGTTGCACATAAAAGTGCTCGAACTGCAGCGCTTCATATTCTTGGAGCGCCTGGCCCGCTTGCGGAATGACGACTTTCAATTCATTGCCTTTGCGGACCAGCAGTTCGGCGCCGACTTTCGGGCTGACACACACCCAGTCGACCCCCGCCGGAACCGCAATCGTGCCGTTGGTTTCGATCGCAATTTCAAAGCCGCGCTCGTGCATGCTGTTGAGCAGAGCCGCGTCCAGTTGCAGCAGCGGCTCGCCGCCGGTGAACACCACAAACTTGCTGCCGGCATACGTCGTCGGCCAAAGCGAGTTCACCCTATCGGCAAGGCTTGCGCTGTCCTTGTATTTTCCGCCCGACTCTCCGTCCGTACCGACGAAGTCGGTGTCGCAGAACTTGCAAATGGCACTCGCGCGGTCGGCCTCCCGGCCGGACCACAGATTGCACCCTGCAAAGCGGCAGAACACGGCGGGCCGCCCCGCATGCGTGCCTTCGCCCTGAAGGGTATAAAAAATTTCTTTAACGCTGTAAGTCAAGATGTCTTTCCCGGAACGATCCGGCGTGGCTTCAGATTGCAAGCCCGCGCGCAGATCCAGGTAATGCGACCCCTTACCTTTGGGGTAAGGGGTCGCGCTGTTACTTCACTCCCACTCGATAGTCGCGGGCGGCTTGCCGGAAATGTCATACACCACGCGATTAATGCCGCGTACTTCATTGATGATGCGATTCGACACTTTACCCAGCAATTCATGCGGCAGGTGCGCCCAGTGGGCCGTCATGAAGTCCTGCGTCTGTACCGCGCGCAGCGCGACCACGTATTCGTAGGTGCGGCCATCGCCCATGACACCGACCGATTTCACCGGAAGGAAAACCGCAAAAGCCTGGCTGGTCTTGTCATACCAGGACCTGCCTTCCTCATCGACGGCTGCACGCAGTTCTTCGATGAATATCGCATCGGCGCGGCGCAGCAGATCCGCAAAGTCCTTTTTTACCTCGCCGAGTATGCGCACGCCAAGGCCGGGACCCGGGAATGGATGACGGTACACCATGTCATGCGGCAGGCCGAGCGCCACACCCAATTCGCGCACTTCATCCTTGAACAACTCACGCAGCGGCTCGAGCAGTTTCAGGTTGAGCGTCTCCGGCAGGCCGCCGACATTGTGATGGCTCTTGATGGTGTGGGCGCCCTTCTTGCCTTTGCCGGCGCTTTCGATCACATCCGGATAGATCGTGCCCTGCGCAAGCCATTTTGCATTCTTCAGCTTGCCCGACTGCGCCTGGAATACCTCCACGAATTCGCGGCCGATGATCTTGCGTTTGGCTTCCGGGTCGGTGACGCCGGCCAGGTGTTCCATGAACTGCGCGGTTGCATCGACCTGGATCACCTTGACGCCCAGGTTCTTGGCAAACATGTTCATCACCATCGTGCCTTCGTCGAGGCGCAACAGCCCGTGGTCGACAAACACGCAGGTCAGCTGGTCGCCGATCGCGCGATGGATCAGGGCGGCGGCAACGCTGCTGTCGACACCGCCGGACAGGCCCAGGATGACTTCATCATCCCCCACCTGCTTGCGGATCGACTCGACCGCCTCCGAAATATAGTCGGGCATGTTCCAGTCGGACTTGCAGCCGCAGATCTCGTGCACGAAACGCCCGAGCATCGCCTTGCCTTGCAATGTGTGCGTGACCTCGGGGTGAAACTGGACCGCGTACAGCTTGCGCTCCTCGTCGGCCATGCCGGCGATCGGGCAATTGTCGGTCGACGCCATCAGCTTGAAGCCGGGCGGCATGTCAATGATCTTGTCGCCATGGCTCATCCACACCTTCAGCATGCCGTGGCCTTCCGACGTGACGAAATCACTGATGCCGTTCAGCAGCGCGGTATGGCCGCGCGCGCGTACCTCCGCGTAGCCGAACTCGCGTATCTTGCCGGTCTCCACCTTGCCGCCGAGTTGTTCCGCCATGGTCTGCATGCCGTAGCAGATCCCGAGTACCGGAACCCCTGCTTCGAACACAGCCTGCGGTGCGCGCGGCGTATCGCCTTCCAGCACGGAATTCGGTCCGCCGGAGAGGATGATGCCGGCCGCGCCATAATTGCGAACGAATTCGTCGCTCACGTCGTGCGGAAAGACTTCGGAAAACACACCGGCCTCCCGTACGCGCCGCGCAATCAATTGCGTGACCTGGGAACCGAAGTCGAGGATGAGGATTTTAGAGTGCATGGAGATTGCTTGATAAATACATCAGGGTAAGGATTCTGTGTGGCCGGGCTGTGCATGCACGGCCCGGTCCGCAGACCGATCACGAATTCATGGCGCAGACGCTTGTTTGCTCACCACCGCAACACCAGCCGGTTCATTGCTGAACGCCGGCTGATCATATCGGTGCGGCCGCTACGCCGTTACTCCGCGCGATAGTTCGGCGCTTCCTTCGTGATCTGTACGTCGTGTACGTGAGACTCGCGCATGCCTGCCGACGTGATCTCAACGAATTCCGCTTTCTCGCGCAACTGATCGATGGTCGCGCAACCGCAATAGCCCATCGATGAACGCACGCCGCCCACCAACTGGTAAATGATCGCGAGCACGCTGCCCTTGTAAGGCACGCGTCCTTCAATCCCTTCCGGCACCAGCTTGTCGGCGTTATTTGCCGAGTCCTGGAAATAACGGTCTGCCGAACCGTCCGACATTGCGCCCAGGCTGCCCATGCCACGGTAGGACTTGTAGCTACGTCCCTGGTAAAGAATCACTTCACCCGGAGCCTCTTCCGTGCCGGCGAACATGCTGCCCATCATGACGGTCGATGCACCTGCCGCCAATGCCTTCGAGATGTCGCCGGAGAACCGGATACCGCCGTCGGCGATGCAGGGAACGCCGCTATCCTTCAATGCTTCCGCCACGTTCGAGATCGCGGTGACCTGGGGTACGCCTACACCCGCAACAATACGAGTGGTGCAAATCGAGCCAGGACCGATCCCGACCTTGACGCCATCCGCGCCGTGTTCGACCAGGGCCACTGCCGCTGCTGCCGTCGCGATATTGCCGCCGATGACATCCACCTGCGGATAATGCGTCTTTACCCATTTGACGCGATCCAGCACGCCTTTCGAATGGCCGTGCGCAGTGTCGACCACGATCACGTCGACGCCGGCCTTGACCAACAAATCGATGCGCTCATCATTGTCAGGGCCTACGCCGACGGCAGCGCCTACACGCAGTTTGCCGTGATCATCCTTGGTTGCATTCGGATGCTCGGTCGCTTTCTGGATGTCCTTCACCGTGATCAGTCCGCGCAGATCGAAGTTGTCGTCCACCACGATGACCCGCTCAAGCCTGTGCTTGTTCATCAGGCGCTTGGCTTCAGACAGCTCCGCGCCTTCCTGCACATAGACCAGCTTTTCGCGCGGCGTCATCTTGGCACGCGCTTCCGCGTCCAGATCTTCTTCGAAGCGCAGATCGCGGTTGGTGATGATCCCGATTACCTGCTTGCCTTCCACGACCGGAAAGCCGCTGATACCATGCTGTTGCGATAACGCGATCACATCGCGGATTTTCATCGTCGGCGGGATCGTGATCGGGTCGCGCACCACGCCGGACTCGAAGCGTTTGACTTTCGCCACCTCGCGCGCCTGCTCCTTCGGCGTCATGTTCTTGTGGATGATGCCGATGCCGCCTTCCTGCGCCATCGCAATCGCAAGGCGTGCCTCGGTGACCGTATCCATCGCCGCCGACAACAACGGGATGTTCAGCGTGATGTTGCGGGTCAGACGCGTTTTGAGAGAAGTATCTTTGGGAAGAATGTCCGAGTGAGCCGGGACAAGCAGCACGTCATCGAATGTGAGTGCTTTCTGCAGTAGACGCATAGTGATTCCTATAGGCGCAAAGCCGCATTATACAGAAATACTTTAAATACGTCGTTTTTTCATACGATTCCACTCTCAAAAGCGGGGTGAATACCGGGTTATTCGTTGACATCCCTACTAAAGCATGGCGAAATCGAACTATGTTTTTCTCGTAAGGACCTTCATGAAACTAGCTTGTTTAAAACGCATCGCCGCTACGCTGGCCGTAGCAGGTTTCTGCTCTACCGCCTTTGCCCAATACGTCTGGCTCGACGATAGAGGCGTCAAGCAATATTCGGATATGCCGCCGCCCGCCTCGGTGCCGGCCAATCGCATCCTGAAGCAACCCGGCTCGGCGTCACGCGCGGCCGCGCCCGCCAATGACAAGGTTGAAACAGTTGCGCCGGCCGCAGCGCAGAAAGATAAAGCGCCGATGACCACCGCCGAAAAAAATGCCGACTTCCTCAAGCGCAGGGCCGAGCAGGCGGATAAGGAAAAGAAAGCCGAGGAACAGGTGCGTGCCGCAGCTGAAAAGAGCAAATACTGCGAGCGCGCCGGCGAGTATCAACGAGTCCTTGAGTCCGGCGAACGCATCTCCCGCACCGACAAGACCGGAGAACGGATTTATTTGTCTGACGAGCAGCGGGCGCGCGAACTGAACGAGAACAAGCGCAACATGCAGGACTGCAAGTAATGCATTGATTGCCAGGAAGCCCGGACTACCGGGCTTTTTTATCGCCCTGGCTGTCCTTCTTCTCGGCGCGCTTGCGACGGGATTCCATCGGATCGGCAATCAGGGGTCGATAGATTTCGATTCGGTCACGGTCGCGCAAGGCGGTGTCCAGCGGTTTCAGCTTGCCGTAAATGCCAACCTTGCAAACCGACAAATCGATTTCCGGCGCATCGTCCAGCACGCCGCTGCGCCGGATCGCATCCTCGACAGTAGTGCCAGGCGCGACTGTCATATCGCGCAAGATTTGCACGCCGGGCTTCGCAAAGCACACCTGTACCGCGATATCGCCATCCTTGTCCGCGCCGTGATCAGCCATACACGGTCTCCGCCCGCTTGCTGAAAGAATCGACGAAGCTGTTGGCGATCATGTTGAAGACCGGACCGATGAGGGACTCCAGCATCCTGCTTGAAAATTCGTAGTGCAGGTCGAATTCGATCTTGCATGCGTCCGGCCGCAACGGCTTGAAGGTCCACGTGCCGTCGAGATGCTTGAACGGTCCCTCCAGCAAATTCATTTTCATCAGCGTCGGCGGAGTATGGGTGTTCTCGGTGGTAAAGGAATGCTTGACGCCATGATAGTTGATCATCAGGGTCGCAACCAGCTTGTTGCCGTCGCGCTGTTTGACGTCTACACCGCCGCACCACGGCAGAAACTTGGGGTAGTCCTCCACCCGGTCGACCAGCGCGAACATCTGTTCCGCGCTGTATCCCAGGAATACGGATTTATGCACAACTGCCATCGAATGGATACCGTTTGATAGAATGTGAAGTCGAAATTCTAACCGAGCCGCAGCTTTCCCATATACATGAGCATCATCGACAACAAAAAAGCCTTTCACGACTACTTTATCGAGGAGCGTTTCGAAGCGGGCATGGTGCTGGAGGGGTGGGAGGTCAAATCGATACGCGCCGGCCGAGCCCAGCTCAAGGAAGCTTACGTCATTGTACGCAAGGGTGAAGTGTTCCTGTTCGGCTCCCATATCAGCGCGTTGCCGACCGCATCGACCCACATTTCGCCGGATCCGGTGCGCACGCGCAAGCTATTGCTGAACGGCGAGGAAATCAAAAAGCTGATCGGCAAAGTCGAACGCGCCGGCTATACCCTGGTCCCGCTCAATCTCCATTACGCCAAGGGCCGCATCAAGTGCGAAATCGGCCTCGCCAAGGGCAAGAAGCAACACGACAAGCGCGACACCGAAAAAGAACGCGACTGGCAGCGCGAGCAGCAGGCGATCATGAAACAGAACCGGCGTTGACAGGCACCCCCGGCGTAGAGGAACGCATGAGGCCCTCTATGCGGGAAGACTGCGGCGGGTGCTAAACCTTCTGCTGTGACTTCACCACCTGCATCGCGCCCGCGATCAAGCCGCTGATATCGCTCATGTTCGCTGGAACGATGATGGAATTATTCGTCTTGGCCAGCTGGGCGAAAGCGCTTACGTATTGTTCGGCGACCTTCAGGTTAACCGCATCCGAACCTCCGGGCTCGCGTATCGCCGCAGCCGTCTTGCGCAGAGCCTCGGCGCTCGCTTCCGCAATCGACAGGATAGCGGCGGCCTGTCCTTGCGCGCGGTTGATGGCGGCCTGCTTTTCACCCTCCGACCTGGCAATGGCTGCCTCCCGTTCGCCAGTGGCAATGTTAATCTGCTCCTGTTTGCGTCCCTCGGAAGCCGCAATCAGCGCCCGCTTCTCACGCTCGGCAGTAATCTGCGCCTGCATCGCATGCAGGATTTCCTTCGGTGGCGTCAGGTCTTTGATCTCATAGCGCAATACCTTTACACCCCAGTTCGCGGCGGACTCATCGATTGCGTTGACGATACTTTGGTTGATATGGTCGCGCTCCTCGAATGTTTTATCCAGTTCCATCTTGCCGATGACCGATCGCAGTGTGGTCTGCGCCAACTGCGTGATCGCGGCAATGTAATTCGACGAACCGTACGACGCGCGCATCGCGTCGGTCACCTGAAAATACAGGATGCCGTCAACCTCGAGCTGCGTATTGTCCCTGGTGATGCAGACCTGGCTCGGCACATCGAGAGGAATTTCCTTCAATGAATGCTTGTATGCGATACGGTCGATGAACGGCAAAACGATGTTGAGCCCCGGCCCGAGGGTTGCATGATATTTCCCCAGGCGTTCAACGACCCATGCATGCTGTTGCGGCACCACGTTGATGGTCTTGATGACAAACACCACCGCAATGATGAAAAGGACGATGCTTACAGTACCAAAGCTGAATCCCATGACGTTCCCCTGTTGTTGTCAGTTGTTGTTTGCGACGGCGACGATCAGGCGATTGCCCCGGACTTCGCGAATGACGAAGCGTCCGGGTTGTACCGAAGCCCCCTCTTCCAGCCCTGGCAATTCGATATCCCACATCGCACCGCGGTACATCGAACGCGCGGTGTGCGGGCCGGCGCGCGTACGCTGCCACTCTTCCACCGTGACCGTCTGTCCTATGTCGAGATTCACATTTGGGTCCCGTGCGGCGTCCGTTTGGGCGTGCCGTCCGAACCCGCTGCGACGCAAGGCGTAGGTGGCAAGGATGCCAACCGCCGCTGCAATGACAAGCTGGACCGGGCCGTTTGCCCCTGCCAGAGCCGCCAATCCCCCTGCGGCCATGCCGACGCCGACCATCAGCAGGTAAAAGGTCCCGGTGAACATCTCCACCACAACCATCACGCCGGCCAGCACCATCCAGATCACCCATTCGCTCATGCACGTCTCCTTTGCTGCGATTATCAGGCAATGTGTCAGAAAAGAAAAACAAAACCCCCGCGACCGGCTGGTGGCGGGGGTTCAACGCAAAAGCGATTCACAACTATTTTTGTTTATTGTTGTTCGTCTTTAATTGCAGGGTAGTGTATTTCAAAATTCCTCAACATCAAATGGATAATTGCTAATTTTTGTTAGTCTGCAACAAGTAAAAAAACGCGAGCACAAGGCCCGCGTTCTTTACCGGAAGTCGAAAAGTCTTACTTGACCAACGCCAGTTGTTGCCAGGTTGCGATGACGGAGTCAGGATTGAGCGAAATCGACCCAATCCCCTGCTTCATCAGCCATTCCGCGAAGTCCGGGTGATCGGACGGTCCCTGGCCGCAGATGCCGATGTACTTACCTTGTGCAACACATGCGGAGATGGCACGCGACAGCAGTGCCTTCACCGCTTCATCGCGCTCATCGAAATCGGCAGCCAGCAATTCCATACCGGAATCGCGATCCAGCCCGAGCGTCAGCTGGGTCAGGTCGTTGGAGCCGATCGAGAAACCGTCGAAATGCTCGAGGAATTGTTCCGCCAGGATCGCGTTGGAGGGCACTTCGCACATCATGATCAGGCGCAGGCCGTTTTCGCCGCGCTTGAGTCCGTTCTTGGCCAGCAGCTTCACCACCTTTTCCGCCTGGCCGACCGTACGGACAAATGGCACCATAACCTCGACGTTGGTCAGGCCCATGTCGTCACGCACGCGCTTCAGCGCCAGGCATTCCATTTCGAACGACTCCGCGAAGTCAGCCGCGAGGTAGCGTGCCGCGCCGCGGAAACCGAGCATCGGGTTCTCCTCGTCCGGTTCGTAGCGCGAACCGCCGATCAGCTTTTTATACTCATTCGACTTGAAGTCCGACAGGCGCACGATGACCGGCTTCGGCCAGAACGCCGCAGCGATGGTGGCAACCCCTTCAGCCAGCTTGTCTACGTAAAACGCCTTCGGCGATGCGTGGCCGCGCGCGACGGATTCCACTGCTTTCTTCAGGTCGGCATCGATATTCGGATACTCGAGGATCGCTTTCGGATGCACGCCGATATTGTTGTTGATGATGAACTCGAGACGGGCCAGGCCGACGCCATTGTTCGGAATCGACTGGAAGTCGAATGCCAGCTGCGGATTGCCGACGTTCAACATGATCTTCAATGGAATTAAAGGCAGTTCGCCGCGCGATACTTCAGTGACCTCGGTTTCAAGCAAGCCATCATAAATCCGGCCCTCGTCGCCCTCGGCGCACGATACGGTGACCAGCGTGCCGTCTTTAAGCATGTCGGTCGCGTTGCCGCAGCCGACTACCGCCGGCACACCCAGTTCGCGGGCGATGATCGCGGCGTGGCAGGTACGACCACCACGATTGGTCACGATGGCGGATGCCCGCTTCATCACCGGTTCCCAGTTAGGGTCGGTCATGTCGGCCACCAGCACGTCGCCAGGCTGCACACGCTCCATTTCGGAGGGATCGCGGATTACGCGAACCGGGCCGGCGCCGATTTTCTGACCGATAGCGCGCCCTGACGCGAGCACCGAGCCGGAGCCCTTGAGCTTGAAGCGCTGCTGCGCATCAGTCGCTTTCTGCTGCGATTTCACCGTCTCCGGGCGCGCCTGCAGAATGTACAGTTTGCCGTCGCGGCCGTCCTTGCCCCATTCGATGTCCATCGGACGGTCGTAATGCTTCTCGATGATCACCGCGTATTTGGCCAGCTCGACGATTTCCTTGTCGTTCAGCGAATAGCGGTTGCGCAACTCGATCGGCACGTCGACCGTCTTGACCGAACGTCCGGCCTTGGCTTCGCCGGTGAATTCCATTTTGATCAGTTTGGAGCCGATGTTGCGGCGGATGATAGGCAGCTTGCCCTGCTCCAGCATCGGCTTGTGCACATAAAACTCGTCGGGGTTGACGGCGCCCTGGACCACGGTTTCGCCCAGCCCGTAGCTGGATGTAATGAAGACCACGTCCCTGAATCCCGACTCGGTGTCGAGCGTAAACATCACGCCCGCCGCGCCCACGTCGGAACGGACCATGCGCTGCACACCTGCGGACAGGGCGACGTCGGCATGGGTAAAGCCTTTGTGGACGCGGTAGGAGATCGCCCGGTCGTTATAGAGCGAAGCAAAGACGTGCTTGATCGCTTCCAGCACGTTGTCGATGCCGACCACGTTCAGGAAGGTCTCTTGTTGACCGGCAAACGATGCGTCGGGCAAATCTTCCGCGGTTGCAGACGAACGGACCGCAAACGACATTTCGCTGGACGAATCGGCAACCAGCCTCTTGTAAAACTCGCGGATCTCTTCTTCCAGGCCAGGCTGGAGCGGTGTGTCGATGATCCATTGACGAATCTCGGCGCCGGCTTGGGCCAGAGCCCTGACATCGTCCACGTTGAGCGACTCCAGGCGATCAGCGATGCGCTGTGCTAATGGCAGCCCATTGTCGATGCTGTGGGAGAGAAAATCGCGGAACGCATGGGCGGTGGTAGCAAACCCGCCCGGCACGCGCACGCCGGCGCCGGCCAGTTGGCTGATCATTTCACCGAGCGATGCGTTTTTGCCGCCGACGGACTCGACGTCCGTCATTCGCAAATGCTCAAAGGAAGCTACGTACGTAACCCCCGGGGTAACCCCTGAATGTACTGCGTTGGACATAACAACCTCTAGTTTGATGATAAGAAATCTGCATGTGTGCCTTCGCTGTCTTGCGCTTTTTGTTATTCTTCTCGATGCAATGCGACGTTGTGCCACTTATGTGCAGCATTTTACAGGGCGTAACACACTTTGCCTCTAAAATCGCCGCTTTTATTGCTTTATATTCAAACTTATCATGCCCGAATTGCCAGCCCACTTGCCTCCCCCCGCCGATCGCACCGTTTTCTTTGTCTCCGATGGAACAGGTATCACCGCCGAAACCTTCGGCCACTCCGTGCTCACCCAGTTTGAATTGCGTTTCAGGCAGGTCCGGCTGCCGTTTATCGATACCCTGGACAAGGCGCATGGCGCAGTTCGGGAAATCAACGAGGCATTCGAGAGGGACGGCAAGAGGCCGATCGTGTTCTCGACCCTGGTGAAATCGGAGTTGTCGTCCGTGGTACGGCAATCCAAGGGCATGCATATGGACCTGATCCAGACCTTCGTGGAGCCGCTGGAACAGGAACTTGGTGTGAAATCCACGCACACAATCGGGCGCAGCCACAATATCGCCGATTCGGAAGACTACAAAAATCGCATTGAAGCGATCAATTTTTCACTGGCGCACGATGACGGCCAGTCGCACCAGAACCTGGAATCAGCGGATGTGATCCTGGTAGGCGTATCGCGCTCGGGCAAGACGCCGACCAGCCTCTACCTGGCGATGCAATATGGGGTGAAGGCGGCAAACTATCCGTTGATTCCTGAAGACTTCGAGCGTGGCAAGTTGCCGAGCGGATTGTTGCCGTTCAAGAAGAAGATCTTCGGCCTGTCCATTGCGCCCGACCGCCTGGCCGAAGTTCGGAATGAGCGACGCCCGGGCAGCAAATACGCGGCATTGGAAAACTGCCGCTACGAAATCAACGAAGCCGAGACCATGATGCGCCGCGAAGGCATCCGCTGGATGTCTTCCACCGTTAAATCGATCGAAGAAATCGCGGCAATGATCCTGCAGGAGATCAAGTCGGACAAGCGCGGTTATTAATTGGTTTTCGCTCAACGATAGCATTTCTTCCCTGCTCAATGGCCGGGAAAGATTTTTGGAACTCTCCTTACGGAATCCTTACATATTGATTATAAATAGGGTAGGGCTTCCGGAGGATTGCCATGGATGTATTACTGATTGAACTGCTTTTATGGTGCGGGCTGCTGTTCCTGTTCTGGGCGCTGAAAGACGGATTGGGACAGGTTGAGTCCGAAATGGAGTCTTTCGGATTATTCGGTTCGCCGCAGGTGGCCGGTGCAGCGGGCCGTGCACGCTATGTTCATCCTGAAAAACTTACGGAACCGATCGGGAGTTACAAGGACGCGCCGATTTATCGCTATGCCACCATCGACGGTCGCCGATACCAGTTCGACAGGGTTACGCCCGCGATCGCGAGCGAAGTGCTGAATGAGGAAGAACGCTGCATGGAGCCCGGACTCGTCTACGTGCGTTGTGATGCGTAGGGGGCACCGTGCGCACCATGCGGTTCTGGTGCGCACGGTGCCCCCTC
>JAQGMD010000456.1 GCA_028292565.1 Burkholderia sp.
CGCCGCTGTCGGAGATCTGTTTCAGTCCCTTGGCTTCGATGATGTCGTCCGCGAGCGATGCTTTGTCGGACGGCGTTTCCCACATCGCAGCGAATACTTCCTTCGCGATCTTGTTGGAGATGGTGCCGTCGGCAATGCGTTGCAACAGCAAGGCAAGCTGTTCCGCTTTCACCGGTGCGACGGCGATGTCGACGCCTTCACGATTCAATGTCGATGACACGTCGCCCATCAGCCAGTTGGCCGCCGGCTTTGCCTGTTCCTTGCCTGCTTTAATGACCACTGCCTCGAAATAGGATGCCATCGCCTTTGATTGCGTCAACACTGCGGCATCGTATTCCGTCAATCCGAAATCACGGACAAAGCGCTCGCGCATCGCGCCGGGCAGTTCCGGCATCGACGCCTTCACGCGCTCGATCCAGTCTTGCGCAATCACCAGCGGCGGCAGGTCCGGGTCGGGGAAGTAGCGATAATCCTGCGCGTCTTCCTTGCTGCGCATGGAGCGGGTCTCCTTGCGGTCCGGATCGTACAAGCGCGTCTCCTGCACCACCTTGCCTCCGTCTTCGATCAGTTCGATCTGGCGGCGCACTTCGTAGTTGATCGCTTCTTCCAGGAAGCGGAAGGAGTTCAGGTTCTTGACCTCGCAACGGGTGCCGTATGCCTCTTGTCCGAGCGGACGCACCGATACGTTGGCGTCGCAGCGGAACGAGCCTTCCTGCATGTTTCCGTCGCAAATGCCGAGCCATACCACCAGCGAATGCAGCGCCTTCGCATACGCGACCGCTTCTCCGGCGCTTCGCATGTCCGGTTCAGTGACGATTTCCAGCAGCGGCGTGCCGGCCCGGTTCAGGTCGATGCCGGTCATGCCGTGATAATCCTCATGCAGTGACTTGCCGGCGTCTTCTTCGAGATGCGCGCGGGTCAGTTGCACGGACCTCAGTTCGGCTTTGCCGTCCTTCTCGAGTACGAATGCGACCTTCCCGCCTTGCACCACCGGAATCTCGTACTGGCTGATCTGGTAACCCTTCGGCAGGTCGGGGTAAAAGTAATTCTTGCGCGCGAAAATCGATTGCGGCGCAATCTTTGCACCTATCGAGAGGCCGAACTGGATTGCGCGTTCCACCGCGCCCTTGTTCATCACCGGCAATACGCCCGGCAAGGCCAGGTCCACCGGGCAGGCCTGCGTGTTCGGCTCGGCGCCGAAGCGCGTTGATGCGCCGCTGAAAATTTTGGATTCCGTCGAGAGTTGCGCGTGTGTCTCGAGACCGATTACGACTTCCCACTGCATAATATTTTTCCTTACTCTTCGTAGTGGCACTTGCCGGTTTTCAGATTGACCGACAATTGCGAGAAATTGGATCGCGATCCGCATAGCGCGGGGCAGCTCGGCTTTACGTTCAGCATGTCGCCCTCGTGTTCGATGCGGATGGTGCAATTCATCCCGCGGTCGAAATTGAAGCCGCGCCGATCGCGTGCGGCACGCGCGTCGGACAATGCGACGCGCCACATGTCCTTGTCTGTATCGTCACGGACTTCAGCCTTCAGCCCGTCGCTTTCATCGATGCTGCAGTCGAAGCCATGCGTGCTGCGAAACAATGCCGACTCCCAGCGGAAGGTATCGATGCGATTCCCCTTCAGGCGCATCTCGCCATTGTCCGCATAGGTGACCTTTTCGCCATTTTCACTGCGCGCCTGGCTGCAGGAAAAACGCGCGTCCAGCTGCTGCGCCATGGCTGCACTCCCGACCGACAACAGGGCCGGCAACAAGCAATGCAGCGCAAGGTTTTTCATACGCCTTCAGGTTTGCGCACATGCCAATCCGTCGCGCGCTGGTACTGATGGGCGACGTTCAGCAATTTCGCTTCGTTGAAGTAATTGCCGATGATTTGCAGGCCGACCGGGCGCCGTGCATTTTTCTCGCCCTGGCCGAAGCCCACAGGAATCGACATGCCCGGCAGGCCGGCCAGGCTGGTCGACAGCGTGAAGATGTCGGCCAGATAATTCGCAACCGGATCGTCGGCCTTGTCGCCAAGGTCCCATGCGACTGTCGGCGCAATCGGTCCCATGATGACGTCGCACCGGGAGAAAGCTTGCTGGAAGTCCTGCGCGATGAGGCGGCGGATTTTCTGCGCCTGCAGATAGTAGGCATCGTAATAACCATGCGACAGCACGTAGGCGCCGACCAGGATACGGCGTTTCACCTCTTCCCCGAAGCCTTCCGCACGCGTTTTGCTGTACATGTCCGCCAGGTCTTTGTATTCCCCGGCCCGGTGGCCGTAACGGACGCCGTCGAACCGGCTCAGGTTGGACGACGCTTCCGCGGGAGCGATGACGTAATACGCCGGAATCGATAATTGCGTATTCGGCAACGAAATATCGACCAGCGTGGCGCCGAGTTTTTCGTACTCTTTCAATGCAGAGCGTACCGCCTGTTCGACGTCGGGCGCGAGTCCCTCGCCAAAATACTCGCGGGGTACACCGATTTTCAGTCCTTGCAGGCTCGAGTTCAGGTTGCGTGTAAAGTCTTCGTTGTCACTCTGCAAACTGGTGGAGTCGCGCTCGTCGAAGCCGACCATCGCGTTGAGCAACAGCGCGCAGTCTTCCGCGGTTTGCGCCATCGGACCCGCCTGGTCGAGGGAGGAGGCGTAGGCGATCATGCCGAAGCGCGACACCCGGCCGTATGTCGGTTTGATGCCGGTGATGCCGCAAAAGGCGGCCGGCTGCCGGATCGAACCACCGGTATCGGTGGCGGTGGCGGCAGGCGCCAGGCGCGCAGCAATCGCCGCGGCCGAACCGCCCGAGGAGCCGCCCGGCACGGCGGTTTTGTCCCACGGATTCCTGACCGGGCCGAAGTAGGAGTTCTCATTGGCGGAACCCATCGCGAATTCGTCGCAATTGAGTTTGCCGAGGGTCACCATGCCTGCATTACGGAACTGTTCGACGACCGCCGCATCGAAGGGGCTGGTGTAATTCGCCAACATTTTCGAGCCGGCGGTCGAACGCCAGTCGCGGGTGACGAAGATGTCCTTGTGTGCGATCGGAATGCCGGTCAGCGGCGTAGTTTCGCTTTTTGCAATGCGCTGGTCGGCTGCCGCCGCTTGCTGCAGCGTCAGGTTTTCATCGACGTGAACAAACGCGTTCAGGTCGCTTCGTTTGATGCGCGAGAGGTACAGGCTGGCGAGCTCTGTCGCCGAAATGTCTTTGGCGCGCAGCAGCGCCGACAGCTCTTTGAGGGTTTTGGTATGCATAGGGTCAGGATAGGGGCCGTGAGGGCGCTTTCCAAGGCGTGGTATCCGCCGGAAGGCTTTATTCGATGACTTTGGGGACCAGGTACAGGCCATCCTGGGTTGCCGGCGCTACCTTCTGGTAGTCGTCGCGGCGGTTCGGTTCAGTCACAGCGTCCTCGCGCAAGCGCAAGGTCACATCGGACTGGTGGGCTGCGATCGGATGATTCAGAGGCTCGATGCCAGTGGTGTCTACCGCGCGCAACTGTTCAACCAGTGCAAAAATGCCATTGAGTTTGTCCAGGGTTTTGGCCGCCTGGTCTTCAGTCAGGTCGAGCTGCGCCAGACGGGCGAGACGTTTTACGTCGGAGAGATCAAGGGACATATGAATGGGTGCGCGGACTAGCCGTGCAAGTAAGTATTTTTAAAAAAACAAAAGGTGTTCTAATTCTGATAAAACGTTGAATTACAACGTATTCGCCTCGCATTTTTGGTGTTTCCGCGCGCAAATTTCAGCTAAATTATAAGGTAGAATGTCGGGCTAATGCCTTGCTGCTGCCGGGGAATGAATCTGGCAGGCAGAACTAAACCTTAAATCTGTTTAAGCGCGCTACTGTTGCGCATCAGGACAATAATTCATGTTTGGATTTTTACGCAGTTATTTCTCTAACGACTTGGCGATCGATCTGGGCACTGCCAACACGCTGATTTACGTGCGGAACATGGGCATTGTGCTGGATGAGCCATCGGTGGTTGCGATTCGCCAGCAAGGCGGTCCCAACGGCAAAAAAACTATCCAGGCCGTCGGCAAGGAAGCCAAGCAGATGCTGGGCTAGGTGCCGGGGAACATTGAAGCGATTCGTCCGATGAAAGATGGTGTAATTGCCGATTTCACTGTGACCGAGCAAATGCTCAAGCAGTTCATCCGCATGGTGCATGATTCCAAATTGTTCAAGCCGTCGCCGCGCATCATCATCTGCGTTCCCTGTGGTTCGACCCAGGTCGAGCGCCGCGCGATTCGCGAATCGGCGCTTGGCGCCGGCGCTTCCCAGGTGTTCCTGATCGAAGAGCCGATGGCGGCCGCAATCGGCGCCGGCCTGCCGGTGTCAGATGCGACCGGTTCGATGGTGGTCGACATCGGCGGCGGCACCACCGAAGTCGGCATCATTTCGCTGGGCGGTATGGTGTACAAAGGCTCGGTGCGGGTCGGCGGCGACAAGTTCGATGAAGCCATCGTCAACTACATCCGCCGCAATTACGGCATGCTGATCGGCGAACAGACCGCAGAGATGATCAAGAAGGAAATCGGTTCCGCTTTCCCGGGCTCCGAAGTCAGGGAAATGGAAGTGAAGGGTCGTAACCTGTCGGAAGGCATTCCGCGCTCATTCACCATCTCCAGCAACGAAATTCTCGAAGCCCTGACCGATCCGCTCAACAACATCGTTTCCGCCGTCAAGAACGCGCTGGAACAGACGCCGCCGGAACTAGGTGCGGATATTGCTGAGAAGGGCATGATGCTGACGGGCGGCGGCGCGCTGTTGCGCGACCTCGATCGTCTGCTGATGGAAGAAACCGGCCTGCCCGTCATCGTCGCCGAAGACCCGTTGACTTGCGTGGTGCGCGGTTCCGGCATGGCGTTGGAGCGCATGGACAAACTCGGTTCGATCTTCTCCTACGAGTAACGTTGCACGATGCTTTACACGACGCGCCTTGCACCACAATCCGCAAGGCGCCCGTCGGAGGAAGGCCTGAATACCGCTCGCCTTGGTTCCGCAATAGTTGCGCATAAGCTTGCAAAATAAGTCCTGATGGAATACAGCCCACCGCCACTCTTCAAGCAAGGCGCCTCCGCCCGAGCCAAAGTGGTGTTCTTCGCAGTGATTGCGGTAGCACTGCTGCTTGGCGATGCGCGCTTGCACGCCCTCAAAGTCGTGCGCCAGCTGGTCGGCACCGCGCTCTACCCGCTGCAAGTCGTTGCAATGATGCCGCGCGATGCGGCCTACAAGGTGGGCGATTATTTCTCCTCGCTGACGTCGCTCGAAAAAGAAAACCGCAACCTGATACAGCAGCAGGTCGCCAACGCCCAGACCCTGCAGCAGGCGCAGCACCTGTCGGCTGAAAACGCCCATTTGCGCAAGCTGCTGGCGGCCAATGAGCAGTTGCCGGTGAAGTCGGTGATGAGCGAAATACTGTATGACGCCCGCGATGCGTTTACTCGCAAGATCATAGTCGATCGCGGTACGCAGCACGGCGTAGCGCCCGGGCAGCCGGTGATTGACGATATCGGGATTGTCGGCCAGGTCACACGTGTGTTTCCGTTCACCTCCGAAGTCACCCTGCTGACCGATAAGGACCAGGCCATTCCGGTTCAGGTGGTGCGCACCGGATTGCGCAGCATCGCCTATGGACAGGGTCATTCCGGCTCGCTCGACTTGCGGTTCATGCCTGTCAATGCCGATATCAAGAACGGCGACATTCTGGTGACGTCCGGTATCGACGGCGTTTACCCGGCCGGGCTGTCGGTCGCGAAGGTGGTGCAGGTCGAAAGCAAGTCAACCGATGCGTTTGCGCGCATCATATGCCAGCCACTGGCCGGGATCGATCGCAATCGTCAGCTGCTGATACTGCTGACCGAATCCAAACTGCCGCCGCGTCCGGCGCCCGAGGACATGAAAGACAGGAAGGCGGCGGCGAAGGCCGCTGCCCAAAGCGCGAAAGAGGCGTCCAAGGAAGCGGCGAAAGTCGCTGCGCCTGCCGCGCCCGCAGGCCGCGCCGCGCCACCCGCCGCCCCGGCTGTACAGAAGATGCCGTCACCATGAACCAGCCACATTACATACTGCTACCGGCCAACCCGCTGTTCATCACGGCCAGCCTGGTTGTCGCATTCCTGCTCAACCTGCTGCCCTGGGGGCACTGGTTCGGGGTTCCCGACTTCGTCGCGCTGGTATTGATCTTCTGGAGCATTCACCAGCCGCGCAAGGTAGGCATCGGTATCGCCTTCCTGATGGGTTTGCTGATGGATGTGCATGATGCCACGCTGCTTGGTGAAAACGCGTTGTCGTACACCTTGCTGTCGTATTTTGCGATCATGATTCATCGCCGTGTGCTTTGGTTCAAGGTGATGACCCAGGCCATGCATGTACTGCCGCTGCTGCTCATGATGCAGACCGTGCAACTGGTGATACGGGTGGCCGTGAGCGGACACTTCCCGGGCTGGCTCTATTTCGTTGAAAGCCTGACTGCCGCTGTGCTGTGGCCTGTGGTTACATCGATTTTGCTGGCGCCGCAGCGTCGGGCGATTAATCGGGATGATACGCGGCCGATTTGATGGGACGTCGACCGAGTACGGTCGTGTAAGAGAAGCAAGCTCTGATATGCGCTATCGCGCGTCCCCTCTTCCCCGGCCCCTCTGCCGCAGGGGGAGAGGGGAGTGAAATGACGGACACGGCCTTTCGTCCGCGTGCGTAAAACTAAGAATGACTGAATTCAAGAATACTGAACGCGAACTGCATTTGTTCCGCCTGCGGCTGTCGGCGGTGGGCGTGTTCGTGATCATTTTTTTCTCGCTGCTTTTCGCGCGTTTTGTGTGGCTGCAGGTATACAAGCACAGCGACTATGCGATGCAGGCCGAAGACAACCGCATCTCCATTGTGCCGGTGGTGCCCAACCGCGGTCTGATCACCGACCGTAATGGCGTGGTATTGGCTCGAAATTTTTCTGCGTATACGCTGGAAATTACCCCCTCCAAGATCGTCGACCCGCTCGATGTGGTGATCGAAAAGCTATCGGAATTTGTGGAAATCCAGCCCAAGGATCGCCGGCGTTTCCGGCGCCTGCAAGAAGAAGCGAAGAATTTCGAAAGCGTACCGATCCGCACCCGGCTAACCGATGAAGAAGTCGCACGCTTTACCGCGCAGCGTTATCGCTTTCCCGGCGTCGAGATCCAGGCGCGCTTGTTCCGCCAGTACCCGCTCGGCGAAACCGCATCGCACGTAATCGGATATATCGGTCGCATCAGCCCGAAGGACGCGAAAAAGATCGAGGACTCGGAGGACCCTGCCAACTATGCCGGCACCGACTACATCGGCAAGGAAGGCCTGGAGAAAAAATACGAGCAGATATTGCACGGAAAGACCGGCTACGAAGAAGTCGAGGTCACGGCAGGCGGCCGTGCCGTGCGTACCTTGTCGCGTACCGCGGCCAGCCCCGGCCACAACCTGATCCTGTCGATCGATATCGAATTGCAGAAAATCGTCGAAGCTGCATTTGGCGACCGGCGCGGTGCACTTGTGGCCATTGATCCAGCCACCGGCGACATCCTGGCCTACGTATCCAAACCCACCTTCGACCCGAACCTGTTAGTCGAAGGTATCGACCAGCAAAGCTGGGAAGAACTCAACACCTCGCTCGACAAGCCGCTCCTGAACAGGCCCCTGATCGGTACCTATCCGCCCGGTTCCACCTTCAAGCCCTATATGGCGCTGGCGGCGCTGGAGCTCGGCAAGCGCACCCCCGGCCAGGCGATTTCCGATCCCGGCCATTTCTGGTTCGGCAACCACCGGTTCCGCGACGACAAAGTCGGCGGCCATGGCATGGTCGATATGTACAAGTCGATCGTCGTGTCATGCAATACCTATTACTACGTTCTGGCCAATGACCTGGGCATCGACGCAATCCATGATTTCATGAAGCCGTTCGGATTCGGCCAGTTGACCGGGATCGACCTCGAGAATGAACGCACCGGCGTGCTGCCGTCGACCGCGTGGAAGCGCGCGGCGTACAAACGGCCGGAGCACAAGAAATGGTATGCCGGCGAAACGATTTCGGTCGGTATCGGCCAGGGATATAACGCCTACACGCCTCTGCAGATGGCGCATGCAATCTCCAATCTTGCCAATAATGGCGTTGTGATGAAGCCGCACCTGGTCAAGACCGTCGAAGACGGTGTCAGCAAGGAGCGTACGCTGACCGTGCCGAAAGAAAGTTACAAGATCAACCTCAAGCAGGCGAATCTCGATTTCGTGAAGAATGCAATGGCAGGCGTGGTGAAGGAAGGAACAGGGTCGCGCGCGTTTGCCGGGGCGGGCTACGTATCGGCCGGCAAGACCGGCACTGCGCAGGCGATCGGACTCGGCCGCAACGAAAAATACGATGCGAAAAAAATGGCTGAGCGTCACCGCGACCACTCGCTCTATACCGCATTTGCGCCGGCGGACAACCCGCGCATCGCGCTTGCGGTAATCGTCGAGAACGGTGGTTTCGGCGCTGCTGCCGCTGCCCCGATTGCGCGACTCGCGCTCGATTACTATTTACTCGGCAAGCGTCCCGCTCCGACGGAAACAAAGGCCCCTGTGATTGTCGACCCCGCAGGGATGGAGGACTGATGCCAACGATAAGCCTGACCGATAAACGCCCCGTCTGGCCGGCGATAAAACGCTACTTCGCCGTCTTTGACGGCACGCTGGCACTCATTGTTTTCCTGATCCTCGCGACCAGCACGGTGACCATGTATTCAGCCGGCATGGATTTCCCCGGCCGGCTCGAAGATCATTTGCGCAATATTGCACTTTCGTTCGTCGTGTTGTGGATCGCGGCTATCATTCCTCCGCAAACGCTGATGCGCTTCGCGTTACCGATCTACACGGTGGGCGTCGCGTTGCTGGTCGCAGTCGCGCTGTTCGGCATCATCAAGAAGGGCGCGCAACGCTGGATCAACATCGGTGTTGTCATCCAGCCGTCCGAGATCATGAAGATCGCGACGCCGCTGATGCTGGCCTGGTATTTCCAGAAGCGCGAAACGCTGATCCGATGGACGGATTTCCTGGTCGCCGGCATATTGCTGATGATTCCCGTGGCGCTCATCATGGAGCAGCCCGACCTGGGCACCGCGCTGCTGGTGATGGCCGCCGGGTTCTACGTGATCTTCCTTGCCGGTCTCCCCTGGAAAATCATCATAGGCCTGGTGCTGGCAGGCGCGGCCTTTTTGCCGGTCGGCTGGTCGATGATGCATGACTACCAGCGGCAACGCGTGATGACCCTGCTCGATCCCACCTCCGATCCATTGGGCAAGGGCTTTCACATCATCCAGTCAATGATCGCCATCGGTTCCGGCGGCGCCATGGGGAAAGGGTGGATGAACGGCACCCAGGGCCATCTGCAATTCATCCCCGAGCGCACCACCGACTTCATCTTCGCGGTTTTCTCGGAAGAGTTCGGACTGGTCGGTAATACAGTCCTGCTGGTGCTTTACCTGTTGCTCATCGGGCGCGGGCTGATGATTGCCGCCAATGCGCCGACCCTCTTCAGCCGGTTGCTGGCGGGCGCGCTCACCCTGATGTTCTTTACTTATGCGTTCGTCAACATGGGCATGGTCAGCGGCATCCTTCCGGTCGTGGGCGTGCCTTTGCCTTTCATGAGTTACGGCGGAACCGCATTTGTCACGCTCGGTCTGGGTGTCGGCATATTGATGAGCATACAGCGGCACCGGAAGCTGGTGCAGAGCTAAGGCGCCGCGCAGGAATAAGTTGGTCAATTTTGCTGGCCGTAGCGGGCGCG
>JAQGMD010000055.1 GCA_028292565.1 Burkholderia sp.
CTGCATGATTGAAACAGCGACCAGCTACAGTTTTGCCTGTTTAACCCGATGCGTGAAGTGCGCGCCAAACTTGTCGCACCAACGCCGGATCGTTTCATAGCTGCCACCACACGGCGCTCGAAGAGTAGCTCTTCGATATCCCTTAAGCTGAACTGGAATCGAAAATACCAGCGCACCGCAACTGATGACAGCTCCGGGAAAACGATGGCGGGAGAGAGGGGCTTTGATATCTTCATGCTTCATTTACCACCTCCAATTCTTACCGTGACAATGCCCCGTGCGTATTGCGTAGCCATTGCGCGCTCGCGTCCGCTAGCCGCTCGCCTCCTTGGACGTCCGTACGCGCCAGCGCCTTCGCGCAACCGGCAAAAAATCCCTTTAGCACCTTGTACAGGCGTCCCGCCGTAATCCCCTCCTTCGGTTCGGCCCGCAGGATCGCTTCCGGAGACCATGGCGCGCGCTCGAGAACATCGACCGCTTTGCCCAGCAGGTAAGCGCCGCGATTCGCCGGATGTACCGGGTCCGGATCGAGGCCGCGCGATGAGAGATAGTTCAACAGTTCGCTGATCACGTCCGGCGGCACTGGCACCAGGCGTTCGGTCCCCCTGGCTCCGGTGACCTTCAATTGCCAGCGCTCGACCGGTTGCCCGGTGCGACCTGCGTCAGGGCAGGTCGCCCGGTTCAAATGATCGACGCGCGCCGCCACTGCTTCGGACAGGCGCAGGCCCGTCGCATAAAGTAAATGCAGGGTAAAACACAACCGTCGGTTCGCTGAAGTCTCCGCCAGCAAGCCGAGCTGCTCTTCGATGAAGCGCCACTGGACCGGCGTGAAGCTGCGGCCCTTGTCGGCGGGTATGCGAACATTGAGCATCGCGACATCATTCCAGGGGTTCCTGACCAGATAGCGCTGGTCAACCAGGAATTTGTACAGGTTTTTCAGGATAGTGATCGCGTGCTGCTGCGCACGCGGCGATAAGGGTCCTTCGAAGGGCCGCCATAGCGGGCTCCAACGTTCCCGTCCGCGTGGGCCGCACCAGCGTTCCGTCGGTGCCGGGTTTGCCAGGAACGACCGGTATGATTCGCAATCGTCTGGCTCCATCGACGACAGCGGCTTCTTGTGTTGGACGATCGCCCACAGCATGAAGCGCTCGGCTTCCTTCAGGTATGCGCGTTGCGTGTGCGACAAATACCGCAGCCGTTCCATCTTTGTTTCGGCCGCTGCCGGATCGATTCCTTGCTTACGCTTGATCTCGGCCTTTTGTTCCTCGGACAATCCGCGCTTGGCCTCTATCCAGACAAGCAACGCTTCGCAGTCATTCTGCGCATCGATCAGGCACAGGCGCTGCGTTGCGCGGTGTTGTCCGGCGGATCCGTCGAGCTCTGCTGGCATGATGAATTTTTCGATCGGAACGATCGCCGTCGCGTACGGGACCACGCGTTGGAGGTCGGGCCGTCCCAGCTGCGAGCGTTTGACGTTGACATGCGCGCCGATCGACAAGCCAATGGTCGCTTCATGCGTGTTGAGCCAATCGACGATGCGCCCGGCTTTTCCTGCGCCGATGGCCCGCACGGTGCTCCACCAGCGCAGCCCAAGCCCGTTTATACGGTCTACTAATTGCCTGATCGTGAATATGCCGGCCCGCTCAAGATGCGCGGCCAAGCCGGGATGCAACCAGAACGCGACCGGATCGGCAGATCCGGGCGGTTGCGCGACCAGGCGTTCGAGCCAGTCCAACGCGTCAAGTTGCCTGGCAATGAGACGACCGCGACGCGATGCGCGGACGGCCGCGCCGTACCGCGCCTGATATTGTTCGATTTGCTCGTGTTCCGCAAAATCCTGCAAGCCGTGGGCCTGCGCGAATTCGTCCAGCGTTGGCAACGATGTTTTCCGGTCCGGCAGCCGGCGTGCATCAATCCGCACCAGCCGCGCGATGCCGTGGCGAGCGTGCCGTTTTGCGGCCGCGGCAAACGCGTCGCGGATCCAGTCGATCGTGCGATTGATGTGACGAATACCGTCGTGCTCGCCTTCAATGCGCAAATACCGATCCCAGCTGGAGCGGGTGTCCAGTCCCTGCAATATCGCCCGCATGAACGCGAAGTGCCCAACGTGGAGTTGACGGCCGTGCGCCGCATGCTGTGCGATCGCCGACGATTTCGACATGGAATCATCGCCCTGCCCTGCATGGCTCGGACTTCGGCGCGATGCGCCATTACCGCTGCCGGCCCCAGCCATCAGCTATCCTCAGCCATATCGTCGTCCGGTTCTTCTTTTTGCATTTCCGTTTCGATCTGTTCGATTGTCGGCAAATAGCCCGCGAGGTCCTGCGGCAATTCCAGGCGGTATTCAGCCACGCCGAGCGGCTGTGTCATGCCGCGCAATGCATATTCGGCAATGACGCGATGCTGCTGCTTGCAGAGGATAAGTCCGATCGTCGGTTGGTCACCCTCCCCTTTCAGATGCTCGTCGACGAGCGTGACATAGAAATTCAGCTGCCCCGCGTGTTCCGGTTTGAATGCCCCGCCCTTGAGTTCGACAACCAGGAAACGGTGCAGGCGATAGTTATAGAACAGTAAGTCGATGTAGAAATCCTGCCCATCCACTTCAAGATGTACCTGGCGTCCGGCAAATGCAAAACCTTCACCCATCTCCATTAACAGCCGAGTGACGTGCCGCGTCATCGCATTTTCGATATCGCGCTCGAGCGCGTCGTCGCCGATGCCGAGGAAGTCGAACAGGTAGGGGTCCTTCAGGGTTTGCTGCGCAAGCTCGGAGTCAGCAGCGGGCATCCGGTGGGCGAAGTTGGTGACGGCATTTCCGGTTCGTTGGTGTAACGAAGTGGATATTTGATGCCCTAATACATTGCGTGACCAGCCATGCTCAATCGCCTTGCGGAGATACCACAGGCGCTGATCACGCTCTTTCACTTTGGTCAGCAAGAGGATGTTATGCCCCCAGGGCAATTGTCCAACAAGCTGATGGACAATTGCTTCGTCACTCCACGCATCATAGAAAGCGCGCATCGACATCAGGTTGGTGCGCGAAAACCCTTTTATGTCGGGGAAGGCGGCGTGCAAATCTTTCGCGAGCCGTTCAATGACTTTAGCGCCCCATCCCTGCTGCTGCTGGCGCTGCATGATGTCGCGACCGATTTGCCAGTACAACAGTACGAGTTCCTGATTGGCCGCCAACGCCGCACGTTGTTGGGTATTGGCGATACGCTGTTTCAGGCTTCCCAGCCAGTCTGCGTAATCCGCAGGCAGCGCAACGTCATGTTTGGTCATAATCGCTTTCTTCGAGATGTTTGCGCAACGGCCGTACCGTACATACGGCAGCGCTGTGCTCCGATGCGCTGCCACATAAACATGCGCAAGGCCTTGAATTTACAGTACTTTTGTGACATCTACGGCAACAGGGGCCGATTCTACATTACTTTTTGCGTAGGTTGATAATACATTTCAACAACCTGCCGCAGATATGCCTGGTATTGACGCCATCCCGCTTCCCCAGCGAGTGGAATCGTCCGCGAATTCCCGTGGCGTGGCGTGCAGTTGAGGTGCTGCAGTAATGCGGCGGAGAGGAGAGATATTACAGGTCGACGACGTGCTACGTCAGCTGATACGACACGCCCCAACTGCCGCGATCCCTGTCGACATTGGCCGGTCTTCTGGTTCATGCGAATGATCTTGCCGAATACGCTTTGGCCGGTACGGTCGGCAAAGACGACGGTGTCGCCGACGTTGAAATCGCGCCACGTGTTGATCGATGTTTGGTGCGCCAGTGTTGGCTCAAGCCTCGGGGATTAACTGAATTCGGGTTAGCGCAATGCGCATACGATGTGCCTGAAGGTCAAACGTCTTTCAGTCGGAAGCCGGCAGGCATTTCCGGCTCACGTTGATACTCCCACGGCCATCTGAGGTAGGTATCCGCAGCCATGGGGAGGCCGTAATCGGGCCGGAACATGCCGGGCGCCTCGCAACAATAGATGCTGAAGGTCTTCACCGCATTGCCGAGACCTTCGCAGTACATGCGAGCCCGCTCGAAGGTCCAACCCGTTCCGCTCACGTCATCGATCAAGAGAATTCGATGGCCCCTTGGCGCGCGGTCAGTCCCGTCGATAAAGCGGGGGTGCGGGTTTCTCCGACTGCACAACAGGTAATCGACCGGAAGGCCGGTTTTGCGCGCCAGCAGCGCGGCGATCGGACTTCCGGCGCGCAGGATGGCGACCAGCAAAGTAGCTTCGTTGCGAACCGCTTCACAGGTACTGTCAATCACCGCTTCGATATCGCGCCATTCCACCGCTCTGGTCGTGGAGAAGCGCATCCAGTCGGCCGGCTGCTCTGAGGTCGGATCAAACATGTTTATGGTGTCGGTACCCGTAAAAATGCCGGCGTGCTCGGCGATGGTTTGCTCCATGAGTGGCGGGGAAATCGGCATGGTTCCATTGGAGCAACACAGCCGGTGCAGACCGGATGGCGGAATGGAATCAGGCAAAACAAGGGTTTATGTCGTTGCTGCGCGCTTAACGTCAGATCCGGACGCTCCTTGCGCAGTAGCCGGCTAGCGACGAGCTCGAGGCTGTTAACCACCTTCGATACGGCCACTATGGCGGGAAGCCAGCTCCTGTTAGACGGCACGTTATGTCCCTGATCGGCAAATCAGAAACCGCTGCGAGGCGGTGCTTTTGGTCTCCTTGGCGGGCAACGGAGTCAAAATTCAATGCAGCTTTTTGTGAAAACGTTAGGCTGGAAGCGCGTTGCCCCGCGTGGCGAAAAGAATCAAGAGCACTCCCACGTAGGCCGAGTAAGGCGGACTGGGACATGATCTAACAGGCTGCGAATCTGGCCCACCGTAAGCGATAGCAAGGATGCGGCTAACTCGGAAGGTGCAGATCGGAAATGTATTTCTCTCCCTTTCCCGCCGCGCTAAAGTTCGGCACGGCGAAGCTGGAGGTTCGAACTCAACTGCCCTCCTCTCTACCGCGTCGCCCCATACCAAGTTGAGACACCATAAAAATCAAATACTTAGTGAATCGCGTTCCGCCGTCGTGAGGTATTTTGGTTCCCGCCTTGGCAATGTAACGTTCCCTCAGTAGCCTTCGGCCGTAGCCAGATCTCCCTCTACATTGCTGTGGCGAAGGGTAACCTGTGGTGTCCAATGCAGCCATATCCAGGCAACTAGAGCCGATGGTTCCGTCCATTCGTGCAGACAATGCGGGCAGCGGACGTGCGGCACCCGAACATATTCGTCGGTTGCCTATGGCACCGAGTTCGAGAAGCGCTGGAATCGGTATGCCGCTTCCGCCCATTCGGCCTGGCGTATGGAGGAGACGTATGTGAAGATCGGTGGCAAGTGGGTGTATCTGCACCGGGCCGTGGCCTGAGATGGCAAGACGGTCGATTTTCGACTCAGCGCGCGTCGCAACGTTGCCGGGGCAACGCGTTTGTACGCAAAGCGATCAAGTCGCTAAGGCACCGGAATGTGAAGCTGCGGATCGCCCCTAAGCTTCGATTCGAACGGAGCGATCTGCGCCCGCCTTTGGGAATGCGGGGCTCGCTACATGATTGAAACCGCGACCATCTGCAGTGTTGTCTCTACACCGGAATATGAACTACGGTCCACAATACAATCCGCCTACCCCGTTATAACCCCTTTTGATAACCCGTCTTATCAAGTGCCAGGTTTGCACTCCTTACCTCCCCCATTCCTTCATCTTCGGCGGTATACGCTCTACCTGTTGCTATCAGGTGTGGCGGAGTGTCTCGCTGACCCGTTGCTCTTGGATTACTTGAAGGCGTAGGCTTTCCCGTCGTCGCTACTTCCTAGACGCCGTTGACCTACGCGCAGGGGAGCACAACCTCCGCCAGGCAGCTGAATGCGGGACTACCGCCAAACATGGGCCTGCCGTTTAGCCAGTCCAAAATAAAGCCCGGCCTGCGCCAAGCTTTTGTCGTTCGTTGCTGAGGTGGGTGAATATATCCGTCAACGGCGTACATGCGCCTTTTCATTTTTTCGCAAGTGGTTGATTTTAAACGAATCCCAAGTTGGGATCGCTATGGCTTTGCTTTTGCGAAGCGTTCCAGCACATCCATGATCGCCGCTTCCGCTTCCCTACGCTCTTCCTCGCTGCGAAAATCCAGTCGTAAGTTCTGCCGTGATCCTACCAATTTGCAGTACACCGTTTTTCCCGAACGAATCGTCACTGGCTTCGGTCGCGGCCCGCTAGTCGCGGTTGGTTTGCCGGCCTTCGCTATGCGCACGCCCGCCTCTTGGCTCAGGGCTCCTTCCACGATCGCCCTGACGGCATCGACCACTGCGGCCGCCCTGCCTTCCTTGGTCAGCGCCGCCAACGCCATTGCGGCGGTCCCGCCGATTTTATGGGGAGCCCGTTCGATTAGCGCGAGTGCTTCCTGCGGCAGGTTGGCGAACGACAGCCACCGTGAAACCGATTGCTCCGCTGCACCGGAGTCCGCGGCGACTTCCTTTTGGCTCTTGCCGGTAAGGCTCAAGAGACGCTGGAAGCCCAGGTACTTTTCATAATCCGACAGGTCAGACTGGAACAGGTTAGCGTACAGGGCGCTTGACTCGACGACAAAGTCATCGGCATCGTCGAGCACAATGGCTAAAATCCGGTCGCGCCCCAGTTCCCGATAAATCGCCACACGGTTGTGGCCGGACACGATTTCGTACCCGCCCTGCGCCCGTTTGCGCACCGTAATCGCTTGCACGAGCCGGTTGTTGCGCAGGTTTTCCCGCAGCTCCGCATACTGTTCTGCGGTCAAGCGCCGCCGTCGGCCTTCGACTTCGTGTAACTCGGATATGGGTAGTTCAGCCTGCGGCGCGCGCTGCTCCGCTTCGCGTAACATTCCGCGCAGCTCGTCGATTTCGCGCTCTTTCTCCGCAAGGAAGGGGAGGGAGGCCATCAACTGCCCCGGGGCGGTTTTCGGCGTGCGCGCCTCGGCCTGCTCCTTGTTCGCGATCGCGCGCGGCGTGTTTCCTATGTTGGCGGCCTTGGCGGCCAGCCGGTCTTTCATGCTCATGATGCTTCCTTCTTGGCGTTCCACAGGGCTACGAGCTCTTGGTCGATAATTTCCGCGAGGCGGTCGTATGCTTCGCGGGCGCGCTGATAGGTCTTCAGGCTGCCTTCGTACTTGGAAATGTCATACACCGTACCAAACTCGGCTGCTGCACTTTGCGTCACCGTCGTAGTCGGGATTTCAATCGGCAGCACCAGGCCGCCGTATGTCTTGGTGATCCATTCGCGTACGACATGCGTGGCTGCCTGGCTGTGGTCGACTTTGGCAAGGAGTACATGAATGAAATCAAAACTTTTATCCAGCCCGGGCGCCACTTGCTTCATGCTGCTCGACAAGTCGGAAAACAGATTCCAGAACTGGGTCGACGACGCATAGTCCAAGGCGCTGGGCGGGGTCGGTACGATCAACCCGTCCGCTGCCATGAAGGCATTAATTGTCATGTAGGACAGGGCAGGGGGCGTATCGATAATCACCACATCGTACCGGTCTAGCAGCGACTCCATCCCTTGGTTCAACACATTCCAAAATTGGAACTTGCTGTCCCTGGATTGCTTGAAGGGCAGGAAGAACTCGGCGCCGAACAAGGCCGCACTGGCAGGGATCAGATCCATGCCGTCCCAGTATGTCGACTGGACCGCATAATCGAGCGTTTTCTCGTCGCCATAGATCAAAGGCAAAGCAGTCTGTTCGTCTTTCACCTCACTATCAGCGAGAACACCGGTCAATGCGGTCAGCGATGCCTGGGGATCAAGGTCGATGAGCAAGATCCGGCGGCCGAACAGCGTCAGGCCTTGTGCCAGG